>CAYZKF010000015.1:0-16130 GCA_964479135.1 uncultured Acidimicrobiaceae bacterium | reverse complement strand
ATGTGGTGAGATGGCTGATCGACCTGCCGGTGTTCAAGCGGGAGTACATCCCCGCTGCCATAGGCGGGTTCGGACTTGTCGCCATGTTCTTCTTCCTCACCATGGGCAGCCGCGCTACCGGACGATTCGTCTTCGTCGCTATGGATCTCGCCGCGATAACCGGCCTGGTCGCAGTTGGCCTGCTTGCCGCGGGTCGATACGGGGACCGGCTGGCCGCGCTGACCGCCGCGTTGCGGATCTTCGTGGGCTACAAGTTCCTCCACGAGATCTGGGCAAGGGTGAACCCGGGGATCAACGCTATGCCGGGGTTCGCCGACTCTGAGAGCCAGAGTGCGGTCTTCAACACCATCGTCGACAACCATTGGTCGGTGGTAGGGAGCATCGTCGATGCGGTGATCCTCCCCGCGATGGGGTTCTGGGTGGTCGTGTTCGGCGCGGTGCAGCTGCTGGTCGGCGCGGCGCTGGTCATCGGGTATCGCACCCGGATCGCAGGCATCGTGGGCGGCATCTATCTCGGCGGGCTGATGATGCTCGGCATGACTCGTCTCATCCCGTTCGTGCTCGGTCTGTTGGTGGTGGTCGTAGCCCTTGATGGTGGAAGGGTCCTCAGCCTGGATCGTCTCCGCCTCACCAGTGCGGCCCCCCCGTCGTTCGGGCTTCCAGTGCCGGTCAGGGTCATTCCGGTCCTGATCCTCATCGTCGCCATCAACGCCATTGCCGCCGTGGCCACGGCCTTCAACGTCGGGATCACGCCCGATGGCTATACGTCATCGATGTCCTCGATGGTGACCGCGTTCGTGGCAGTCTTCTCCGGGCTGTTCGCCTTCGTCGGTTGGCTGCAAAGGCACCCGGACCTGGACCACAGTGAAGTGACGGTCCGTGCTGGGGAATCGACCAGGGTCTCTTCCTGACCCATTCCGCGACCTGGCGCCAGAGCGCCCCGTGGACGTGAGTCTGCGGGAGCGCTCTGGTCGCGTCACACCGGAATCCTGCGACAGACTGTCACCACCCAGTGGGACTCGAGCCCGTCGGTCGACGAGCGGCCATATCGGAGGCTGGTCCTTTGGGCCCGGGCTGCTACCTGCATTCGTCAAGAGTCCGACCCATGTTGCCGATACATCTAACCCATGGAAACGACGGTGAATCCTATGGTCGGTGGGATTGCACAACTGGCCTCGGCTGCTGCTGTGCCGATGCTCATCGTCGACTATTCGGCGATCATCGATCGTTATTCGGGGTTGCCGGTAGACGAGATCGCGGCTCGCCTCGAAGACGACGACGAGCTTCTGGAGTGTCTCAGCCTCCCCATTCAGCTTGGGGTGAGCGAGGAGTGGACCCGTCTCTATGGCTTCCCCATTGACAACGAGGCTCCCGACCTGATCACACGGAGTTTCTCGCCCGAGGCCTACCCGGATCTCAGAGACCATCTCATCTCCCAGCTTCTGGCGCCGTTCCAGGGGGTCTCTTCGATCTGTAGCGAGCATCTGACCCCAACGCTGGCCGGGGACGTAACAGTCCGTTCCCACTGGAAGGCGCCGGTGGTCAACGGCTCGCCCGACTACACGTGCATAGTGATCGTCGACCTCGATGTCAGCGACATGAAGGAGGCCGAGAGGCACCTCGAGGAGGCTATCGAGTCGAAGGACCACTTGATGAGCACCTTGAGCCACGAATTGCGCAACCCGCTCACTGCGGTGGTTGGTTTCACCTCCCTGCTCACCTCGGATTGGGACTCCCTCGATGAGGAGACCCGACGCGAGATGGCCAACGACATCGCGTCGCAACTAGGCGACGTCTCGTCCCTTCTCGAAGACTTCCTCACCTACAAGAGTGGAGAGGCCTACCGGGTCGACGATGACATCCTGGGCCTCCAAGAGGTCATTGATGGGGTGGACCTCGGAGGGTTCGAGACGGCGATGGCTCCCGACCTGGTTGTCCGTGGTGACGCGGTTCGCCTCCGCCAGATCATCCGGAACCTGGTCCGCAATGCCCAACGACACGGTGGTGCCAACCGCAGCCTGACCGCGGAAGCGGCTGACGGCACGGTCATGGTGTTGGTGAGCGACGACGGTCCCGGGGTCCCTCCCGACGTGGTCGACAGACTGTTCCAGGCCTACGCTCACGGTCCGACGACCGGCTCGTTGGGACTCGGTCTCGCGGTGTCCCGCACCTTGGCCGAGGCGATGGGCGGCGACCTCCGCTACCGGCGAGAATCGGGAATCACCACCTTCGAGCTCCAACTGCGGGCTGGCACTCCCTGACGGCTGAGCAAGACGGCGCGACCGGTTAGGTTCGAATCCAGCGCCACGAGTTGAGGAGTCGTCTGCCGTGACCAAGTTGACCAAACGTCAGGAGGAGCTTTGCACCCAGTCGAGGTGGGACTCTCCAACCTGACCGCTCTGTTCGTGAACTGCACCCTGAAACCGTCACCAGAGATGTCGCACACCCAGGGTTGTGTCATTCCTCCCCAGGCCGATGCCGGGTGGATCGGTGATGTCGGGCCAGGGCCCAGCTACCTGGATGAGGGATCCGGCGGTCTCGAGAACGACTTCACCAACCGCAATACCACCTTCATGACCTGGAACCTGCTCCACCTCGCCCGAATGCTCAAAGACGCCGGGGGAATACCGGCGCACGGCAACCAGCGCGCCGGTTGGGAGGCCGGGTGCCGATACGACTTCCCCAATCCCGATTACCGGTGACCTTCGCGCGGCCCCGTGCCATTCGTCTCAGTCCACCGCTGACTCGCCGAACCTCGCGCACCTCCTTGCGCTGGAGAGCACTCAGGACACCACACCCGTGGGGTCAGACCAAACCTTTCGGCCCCGGCCTGGAGCTCAGTCGACGTGGCGGGGTGGGAGCCCCATGCGATCGGTCAGGGCCTCCGCCCGGTGACGGACGATCCGTTCGGCGATGACCTCGGCGGCGTGGTTGATCCACATCGCAGTCTGGGCACCATCGGAGTAGTCGGCTTCCCCGAAGGCATCAACGCGACGTTGCTCGAGAAGACGTGCGGCCTGGGCAAATTCTCGTTCCGATCCCGGGCGGTACACCGCATATGTCCTCCCGCCGTTGGCGCTGACCACGGAGAAAACTGGGACATCGGAGGGGCCGTCGGCCACATAGATCATGTTCTGGAAGGGGACCCGTCGGTCCTCTTGAGCCATCTTGGCGTTGACGTCGATCGACGGGTTCTTATTCGTCCCCTTGTTGATCTCGAACAGCGCCCGGGTCTTCGAGGTGTTGTCGATGGTGTAGATCAGCTGCTGGATCTCGCCCTCGGGGGAGAAGAGACGGTCCTGTTGGTCGGCGTATCCAGGTGGAGCCACCAACTCGGTGAACTCGCAGGCCCAGACATACTCGACCTGTGGGGCGATCGCCGATCCGAGGATCATCTGGCGCAGACCTGTCGAGACCACGTAGTGCTCCAAGCGGATCTGGTGTTCGGCGAATCGTGGCCGTGACTCGATCGACTTCCGGAGGTACTCGAGGAAGTCGGGAATCCCCGTGTAGAACTCGATCTCGGCGCCCAACTGACGGAGCAGGGTGTTGCCCAGGCCCGGCATCCGGCCCTGTCGCACATAGGTGAGGATATGGTTGAGATAGAGGTGGTCCCGTTGGATCAGATGGGAGCCGTGGCTTCGGTAGAACTCGTCGAGCCCGTCGACCTCGGCCCAAAACGCGGTCTCGTCGATGTCGTAGTGACGAAAAAGCGGGCCTTGCATGTTTCCCGGTATCAGGGTCTTGTCGAAGTCCCAGATCACCGCGATCACGTTCTGGGGGAACAGTTGGCGGTTCATGTGTCTCCTTGAGGCTATCGAGAAGTCGGAGAACCTCAACAGGTACGGTTCGCCGGATGTTCGACGTCTACCAATCCTCGAAGACGATCCGGTGCGGGGAGATCGACCTCAACGTCACCGATCACGGGCCAGCTGACGGTGCCGCGGTGTTGCTGATCCACGGGTTTCCCGATTCGGCCAGGCTGTGGCGAAACCAGATCCCGGCGCTGGTGAACGCCGGATATCGGGTGATCGCACCCGATCTGCGGGGCTTTGGCCGCTCCCACAGACCCACCGAGGTTGTCGACTGCTCCATGGGTCTGATCGCCGGCGACATGACCGCCATCCTCGACCACTTGGGGATCGCCCAGGCCCACATCGTGGGTCACGACTGGGGTGCCGCAGTTGCCTGGTATCTGGCAGAGACTCGACCGGATCGTGCCCGGAGCGTGGTCGCTCTCTCCGCGGGCCATCCGGGAGGCTTCACCGCTGCCGGGGTGGCTCAGAGGGAGAAGAGTTGGTACATGCTCTACTTCCTCTTCGAAGGACTTGCCGAGGAGAGGCTTCCCGCCGACGACTGGTATTGGCTCCGGGCATGGGCCGGCTCGCACAGCGAGATCGAGCACTGGATCTCCGATCTGGAGCGGCCGGGGGCTTTGACCGCGGCCCTCAACATCTATCGGGCCAACATCCGGCCCGAGACCTGGATTACCCGGCCACGTCCCATGCCAAAGATCGACCTCCCCGTGTTGGGAGTGTGGTCGAGCGGTGATATGGCCCTGACCGAGATCCAGATGACCGCCTCGGGAGACTTCGTCGCGGGTGAGTGGCGTTACCAGCGGGTCGAGGGGGTGGGGCACTGGATCCCCTTGGAGGCGCCGAAGCTGTTGAGCGATCTGCTCATCGACTGGTGCGGATCTCACTGAGCCCGGACTGGTCATGATCACCAACACCGACGAGGCTCGGGGCCGGTGGGGCCGATGAGGCTTGGCCCTCTCTCCGATCGATTCCGAGCGAGCTCACTGTGAGTGGTATCCGATTCGGGGTCTCCGAGATGCCCCCCGAGGGGCACGACGACGTGTCGTTCCTCGACGATCTGGTCGCTCAAGGGCACCGTGCCCTCGAGCTTCCGTTCACCAAAGACTTTCCCTGGAAGGAGAAGCGATGTGAGGAGTTCGGCGCACTGGCTGCTGACCGTGACATCCGACTTTCGGTCCACGCCCCCTATTTCGCCGGTCTCACCCTCCCCGAGGAGGACCGGGGTAAACAGTCGCTGGCTGCCATCGAACACACCATGAAGCTGGGCCGAGCCCTCGGCGCCCCGGTGATCGTCGCCCACTTTGGTTCAAACTACGACCAAGCCCCCGACTTGCTGATGGACCGAATCCGGGGGCGGCTCGATGCCATCGCTCCCAAGGTCGAGAGCCTGGGGGTCGGTCTCGGCCTGGAGACCGCAGGGAACTCCCGATCGTTCGGGAGTCTCGGGGACATCGCCCAACTGGCCTCGGAATACAACTTCGTCCGACCCGTGGTCGACTGGGCCCATATCCACGCCATGACCCAGGGCGGTCTGGTCTCAAAGGCCGCCTTCCGCTCGGTGCTCGACTTCGTGGTCGGAAGCTTTCCAGGGTGGATGATCTCGCCCCTCCAGGTCCAGTTCTCCGACAACGAGTTCGGCAAGGGAGGCGAGATCAGACACGTCGCCTACGGGGAGGGGACGCTTCGGGTCGGGCCCCTGGTCGAGGCGGTGTTGGAGTCGGGGATGTCGATGGTCCTCATCTCCGAGGCCCGCGACACCGAAAGCCACCAACGGATCTGGGAGGAGGTGAGAAGCCACCTGACCGATCCTGGCGTCGTCGCCGGGCGGCCACTCGCCTCGGCGGCGATCGAGTTCCCCGCCCCGTTGCGGGTGATCAAGGACGGCGACCGGTTTGTTCCCACTGGGATGGATCATCAGCTCACTTTTTCCAACATCGACAAGGTGTTCTTCCCCGACGAGGGGTACACCAAAGGTGACCTGATCCAGTACTACTCCTCGGTGGCTCCGGTGATCCTCCCCCACCTTGCCCACCGTCCCATCTCGATGTCTCGCTACCCGGACGGGATCACCGGGCCGTCGTTCTACGAGAAACGGGCCCCCGGGCACCAGCCATCATGGATGCGGACCACACCGGTGCCTTCGGATAGCCAGGGAGGGCTCATCGACTTCCTCCTCGCCGACTCGCCCGAGGCCCTGATGTGGTTCGCCAACATGGGATGTGTCGAGGTCCACCCGTTCCACTCCCGTGGCGAGAACCTGGACAATCCCGACTACGCGATCTTCGATTTCGACCCCGCCGAAGGCTCGTCCTGGGAGCAGGTGGTGGCTGCAGCCAAGCTGCTCCACGTCGCCCTGGGTCAGTTGGGTCTCGTCGGGTATCCCAAGCTCTCAGGCTCCCGTGGACTCCACGTGTATGTGCCCCTCGAGCCGGTCCACGACTTCTCGCGGGTGCGGCGATTCGTCGGACATGTCGGCCAATACCTGGCGGCTGCCAACCCCGAGGACATCACCATGGATTGGGACAAGCCGAAACGACGCGGCAAGGTCTTCATTGACCACAACCGCAACGCCTCCGGTCAAACTGTCGCCTCGGCATATTCGGTGAGACCACGGCCCGGGGCCCCGGTGTCGGCGCCTCTCATCTGGTCGGAGTTGGACACCGTGGTCAACGGCCAATGGACCATCGACACCATGTGGGACCGGCTGGTCCGCTACGGCGACCTGTTCGCCCCGGTCCTCGGCGGAGGGCAAACCCTCGATGCCGCCGAGAGCCGATTGGGTAGCTAGTGGTCCGACATCGCACCGATCGCTTACCGGCGCGGGCCGTCGAGATTGGGCATCGGGACGGGGCCGGTACTTGCCATTCGTCATCTTGGGTAGGGTTGGGCCATGGACCTCTATGCCCGTGTCAACATCCTTGGAGGTCTCTCGGTCCGGCTGCCCAAGGGGAGGCTCGATGAGGCGATCGCCCTCGACAACGACCCGGTGGGGCGGGCGCGCAACTGGGCACGGCAGGGGATCGACTACCTCCACATCGTCGACCTCGACGCAGCCGCATACGACGACTACCGCAACCGGGACATGATCAAACGTCTTGTCGAGACGGTGGAAGTCCCCGTCCAGGTGGCCGGTGGGGTGCGCTCCGAGGCAGAGGCGCAGCGTCTCGTCGAGATGGGTGCCTGGCGCATCGTCATGGGCACCGCCGCCATCGAGAACCAGATCATGGTGTGGGAGATGTGTCGGGAGTATCCGGACAAGATGGTGGTCTCCTTGGACGTCCGGCACGATGAGGAAGTGGCCACCCGGGGATGGACCCAGAATTCGGGGCGATTTCTCGAGGAGGTCCTCATCGAGATGTCCTCCGCCGGGGCGGTCGCCTTCCTGGTCGCCGAGGCGGGAAGAGACGCTCTCGAGGAGCCACCGAACCTCCAGATCCTCGCCGAAGCCATGGCCATAGTCGAGGAGCCGGTGATCGCGGCCGGTGGAGTCCGCGATCTGGAGGATCTTCGCCAGCTGGTACAGCTCGAGTCGACGGGGCGGCGTCTCGGCGGTGTGGTGGTAGGGCGCGAGGTGACCGTCGGGCGATTCACCATCGAGGAGGCCAAAGAGGTTCTCGCCGGTCGGGGGCCGATGCGGCCGCCCGGTGGAATCAACAAGGGCCGAACCTCGCTGGGGGTCAGCTCGCTGGCCACCTCTCTCGACTTCTATCAGAACGTTCTCGGTTTCGAAAAGGTCAGGTCCCCCTCCAAGGGAACGGCCGCCGTCGTCCAAGCCTTCCCCGGCCAGCAGATAGAGCTGGTCGAAGGGGGGAACGGGCGTCCCGAGGGCCTGGCCTTCGAGGTCAAGGACATCCAGAGGTGGAGAGACCATTTGGCCAACAGTGGGATCACGATCGAAGCCGATTCGGACGAGTTGTGGATCAGCGATCCCGACGGGATCCGGATCCACTTCGAGTCCGGCTGAGATCTCCAACGGCCGAACTCGAGACGGTTTGACCCGGATATGGGTCGGGCTACCTCAGGTTCGGGGTTCTCAACGGATCAGGGTTCGCGATTGCTCCCTGAGGTATTGACGGAGGTACCAGGGGCCGCCGCCGCCGGCGCCTGAAGTCCCCGAAGACTTCCACCCACCGAACGACTGGATGTCGGGCCAGGCTCCGGTGGTGGCTCCAGCCGCCCGGTTGACGTAGGTGACCCCGGCCTCGATCCGGTTGAACCATTTCTCGATTTCTTCCTCGTCACCGGAGAAGAGCCCGGCAGTCAGCCCGTAGATCGACTGGTTGGAGAGCTCCAGACCCTCATCGAGGCCGGAGACCTTGATCACCGAGACAAAAGGAAGGAAGAGCTCTTCCGACCATATCCACGAGTCGTGGGGGACGGTGACCACCGTCGGCTCGACAAAGGTCCCCCGGTCGTAGGACTCCCCGCTGAGTACCGATCCGCCATGGAGCACCTCGCCACCACTTGTCGCCACCTCTTCAACGGCCTTCTGGAATCGGCCGACCGCCCCTCGATCGATCACCGGCCCCATGAAGGTGGCAAGGTCGGTGGGGTCGCCAACTTTCAGGCCAGCAGTCCTTTGCACCAGCTTGTCGACGAAGTCGTCGTAGACCGACTCCTCGACATATACCCGTGAGGTTGCCGAGCACTTCTGGCCGCTGAGACCGAAGGCACCCCGAAACACGCCTTCGGCGGCGGTGTCGAGGTCGGCGCTTGCGGTGACCACCACCGGGTTCTTCCCGCCCATCTCGGCGATCACCGGTTTCGGTCGCTTCTCGTTCCCGGTCCGGTACAGCTTCATTCCCACTTCGTAGGACCCGGTGAAGGTGACTCCGTCGACGTCGTCGTGATGGGTCAGATAGTCACCGATCTCGCTGCCTCGACCGGTGAGTATGTGGAGCGCACCGCTGGGCAGACCCGCCTCGCTCATCACCCGGTAGAACTCCAGAGCCATCAACGCCCCGCTGTTGGAGGGCTTGACCACCACGGTGTTGCCGGTGATCAGAGCGCCGATCGAAGGCCCGGCGGCCAGGGCCATTGGGAAGTTGAACGGCGAGACCACCACCCAGACACCCCAGGGCCGGAGCACCGAAACATTGTTCTCGGCTCCCTGGGGCTTGAGGGGGGTGACGAAACCGTTGTGGTCGGTGATCTGACGGGAGTAATACCGGAAGAACTCCACCGTTTCGGCGATGTCTCCGAGGGCCTCGAGCCGGGTCTTGCCGATCTCGAAGGAGAGCAACGCCGAGATGTCGTAGATCTGCTCCTCCATGATGTCCGCCGCCTTCAGCATCAGATCGCGTCGTCGCTCCCATCCCCAACCTTCCCACTCGGGCTGGAAGGCTTTGGCGGCCGCGATGGCGTCGTCGACGTCCGCCATGGTGCCCTGGGCGTACCGGGCGATGACAATCGTCGAGTCGATGGGTGAGAGCTCCTCTTCGAGCTCGCGGTCGGTGCGGTGCTCGCCGTTGACGATGACCCCGTGGGTCTTGCCCAGATTGTCTCTTGCCCGGGCAACCGCCGCCTCATAGGCGGAGTTGAGCTCCTCATTGTCGGCCGACATGGTGGCGTAGGTGATCTTCACAGTCATGGGTGCGACACTACCTCCACTCATTGTTCCGGTACCCGACCGCGATGAGGTGGTGGAGGTGTGGGACGAATTCAAGGCGGCACCTTCGAGACGAACGTTTTCGGAGCGGAATAGGGACGGAACGCCGGCGCAGACCTGAGATCGCGAAAAATTGGGTCTAAAGACTGATGGCGTCAGCACCGGCGGCTGCCGATAGAAGCGGCGATGAATGTTCGTTTTGCCCAGTCGTTCATGGGAACCAATGCCGACATCTCCCAGATTCACAGGACGGTGGTCAGGGTGGGGGCTGCTGCAGCGTGGCTGGCGGCCGGCTCTCTAGTCGTCGTCGGATTGTTCAACGGCGACGGGAGGCTGTACCTGGCCGCAGTGGCCCCGGTTCTGGCCGCGGGCCTGTTGACCACTCAGATCTTTCTCGGGCGGGAGAACGGGTGTGTCGGGCTCTTCGGCTCGGCAGCCGTCGTACTCGTCATCTACACCGCGATCGGCGATCCGGAGAACCTACTACCGGCGTCTGTCGCTCTCGTCGTGATGTGTGCGATGGGGACAGTTCTCATCGAGCGACGCCAGGTCCTCGCTCTGGCCGTCGTCTCTGTCATTCTGTTCTTCTCCCCCCAGCTGTGGAGTTTGGGCTTCAACCGTGCGGTCATCCTCGGAGTGGTCATGTCGATGTCCTTCGCCGTGACCGCGGTGATCTTCTTCGCGGTCCGCAACACCACCACCCGGCTAAGCAGCCGTTTCGAGAGGTTGTTCGAAGACTCCCCGGCGGCAATGCTCGAAGAGGATTGGTCCGAGGCCGTGGCATACCTGAGGTCGGAATACCAAGGCCGTCCCGACCGGATCGAGCCCTTCCTGCTCGCCTACCCGTCGGTGGTGCGTCGGGCTGTCTCCAAGGCGCGGATACTCAGGGCGAATAGAGCGGCCGTCGAACTACTCGAAGCAGGCTCAGCCTCCGATCTCGAAGGGTATCGGGACGGCGACCGGGTCACCGACACCAACCTCGAGCCCTACGCGGGGGCGCTAGCAGTGCTCTATCAGGGTGTTCCCGAGTTCGGAGCCGACATGTCGACGGTCACCCGCAAGGGGAGGCCGATCTGGCTGCAGGTCCGGGGTGCCGACACCTCAACCGGTGAGCCCGCATCCTCGGTCCTCATTGGACTCGCCGACGTGACGCACAACAAGGCCAGACAGGAAGCAATGGCGGAGCTGGTCCGGGCAAAAGACGACTTCATCGCCAAGGTGAGCCACGAGCTGAGGACACCTCTGACTGCGGTGGTCGGCTTGGCCACCGAGATGACCGCGGCTGATCCGATGAGCGATTCCGACCGGTCCGAACTGCTCCAGCTGATCGCCTCCCAGGGCCAGGAGATGTCCAATATCGTCGAGGATCTACTCGTTGCGTCGAGAGCCGAGATCGGCACCGTGGCCGTGGGGGCACATGAGGTTGACCTGGGGAGCGAGCTCAGGGCGACCGTCGAAGGCCTGGCACTGGAATTGGACCAGGCACCCGACTCGATACCCGCAGTTGTCGCCGACCCGGGCCGGGTTCGTCAGATCCTGAGAAACCTCTTGACCAACGCTCAGCGATATGGAGGTCCCCGAATCCGAGTCGTCGCCGGGTTGAGGATGAACCGGGTCTGGCTGGAGGTGCGAGACAACGGCGAAGGCGTTCCAGCGGAACTGGTTCCGATGATCTTCGACCCCTACACCACTGCCCACGGTGGCGGGGTCCTGGGATCGGTGGGCCTCGGCCTCTCGGTGTCGCGCCAGCTCGCCGAACTGATGCGGGGCTCAATCAGCTATCGGCGGGATGGAAGCGAAAGCGTATTCCGGCTCGAGCTACCTGGCGCCGATCCAGAAGAAAAGCCCTCCGCGCTTCGCAGTCTGCCGAGGTCTAGCTAAATTCCTGGGTGGGATGTTTGACGGATCCATGCCCCTGGCCTATTGGCCCCTGATGCTTTTAGCTGCCTACCTGCTCGGGTCGATTCCGTTCGCCCAGGTGATCGCCCGGGTGAAAAGAGTCGACCTGCGCAGTATCGGCACCGGCAACGTTGGAGCGGGAAACGTCACAGCCCAGATCGGTAAAGGCTGGGGCGCATTGGCCGCCCTCCTCGACGTGCTCAAGGGACTGGTACCGGTCTATATCGCCCGAAGGCTGGGTTTGGGAGCGGGCGCTGCGGGGATGGTCGGGCTGTCAGCCGTAGTCGGGCACAACTGGTCGGTGTTCATGAAAGGCCGTTCGGGGCGGGGTCTGGCCACTTCGGCAGGCGCGGTCGTCGTCCTCGACCCGGTGCTCATGATCTGGACTGGAGGTTGGGCGGTCGCCGGGTGGCGGATCGGTGGCGGGCCGGCCGGGTTTCTCGGTTGGGGACTGCTTCCCATCGTCTCGGTAGCGCTGGGCCGTCCTCCCACCTTGAGCCTCTTCCTGTTGCTGCTGTCGGCGGTGCTCATCGGTCGGCGCATGCAGGGCAACCCGGAGAGCTCCCGTGAGTCATACATGATGTGGCGACGAGCGTTTTACGACAGCGACTCCACACGTGAATTCCCGGAGACAGTCGAAGACCCTCTGACTCCGTGAGTCCAAAGCGGGTGTTCTCGATCGCGGCGATCGCCGTGGTGGTCTACTCGGCGGTCGCGGTTTGGGTGCTAAACAACTTCGAGATCCCCCCGATCCGCGGAACCGCCTGGGTCTATCTCGTTCTGGCGGTTGTCGCCTATATGGGTGCGATCTGGTTCTACGGCCTTCTGTTTCGCGAATCGGTGCAGCGCTCCGGGGGCAGTCTTCGCCCATGGTCGGCGTTCAAGGCAGCGATGGTCGGTGCGGGCGTGGCCCGGCTGATACCTGCAGGAGGTGCGATCACCCCGGTGGCTCTGGCGTGGACTGTCCGCGACGAGACCCAGGTGGCCGCCGCTCCGGCACTTCGCACCGTGATGCTCAACTATGCAGGCCTTCTCATCATGGCCGGAGGCGGACTTCTCCTCGCCCGACCCAGGGAAGGCACCCAGATCGCCTCGATCAGCCTGGTACTCGTCGCTCCCTTCGTTCTCGTTGCCGGGTTGGCCCTCATGTTCGGGTCGGGCCGATTGGCGACGCTGACCCGATACCTTCCGTCAGTACTCAGAGCGAGACTGGCGTCTTCGGCAGTGAATCACTTTCCCTGGGCGGAGTCTCAGGTCTACATCTGGGCGAGGTTGGGCCTCGAGGCCACGGCCCTGTGGCTGGTGCTCGAAGCGTTTGCGGTCGATGTCAACGGATTTCAGGCCATGGCCAGCTTCGCGGTGGCTTCGCTGGCAGGTGGCCTCCCCGGGACACCGGGAGGTCTTGGTGTCACCGAGTTCGGGTTCGCCCTGGTCCTCGCGGCCTACGGGACACCGGCAGCGCTGACTGTCGTCCCCATCCTGGTGTTTCGGGTGATCTCGTACTGGCTGCCGGCAGCCTTGGGGTTCCTCGCCGGGGGAACCACTTTCCTCCGCTCCGACGAGGCCAAGGCAGCCGAGGCCGAGGCGGCCGACCCGGCCGGGTAGCCTCGTCTCCATGGCAGACAAGGTCGTTTTCAGTCTCAGCAACCAGGACGGGGTCACCGTCACCGACGCCGACTTGGCCGGCAGGAAGTATGTGATGTTCTTCTACCCGAGGGCGATGACCCCGGGGTGCACCACCGAGTCTTGTGACTTCCGGGACAGCTACCACGAGTTTGGCGAAGCCGGATACGAGGTCGTCGGAGTCAGTCCCGACCCTCCCTCCCGCAATCGCAAGTTCAAGGAGAAGGAGGGTCTCAACTTCGACCTCCTCTCCGACGAGAACCTGGAGTTGGCCAAGAGCCTCGGTGTCTGGGGGGAGAAGTCTCTGTACGGCAAAGTGAGCCAGGGTCTGATCCGCTCCACCGTCGTCGTCGACGAGAAGGGCGAGATCGTGAAGGAGTACCGCGGAGTCAAGGCGACCGGCCACGTCGGTCGGGTCAAGGCCGACCTGCTCGGCTGAGCCTTCTGCGTGTGCACAGGTGGCCCTCTGAGCTCCTGTCGTGCACACGAAAGGACCGCTCGTGTGCACCAAACGACCCTGGTGGTGGTGCTGTGCACACGCTGGGGCTTCCTAATCGCCTCCGGCGCGGTCCCCGAGACGATGACCCGACAGCTCCTCGAGCGCCTTTACCAGGGCGTGGTTGCCCTCGGTGCCGAGACCCCTCTCTTGTAACGACCGGTAGAGCTGGAAGACCAAGCTGACGCCGGGCACCGGGACCCCGAAGTGGTCGGCGGCCTGGAGGACGAGGCGGAGATCCTTCTGCTGGAGGTCGATGGTGAACCCCGGTCTCCAGTCACGCTGGATCATCTGGGGGCCGCGGTTGGACAGCATCCAGGAGCCACCGGCTCCGCCCTCCACCGCGTCCAGCGTCCGAGCGAGGTCGAGCCCTGCAGCTTCGGCGAGCATCAGCGCCTCGGAGACCGCCAACTGGTTGACCACTACCAGCACCTGGTTGACCGCCTTGGCCATCTGGCCCGACCCGGGGCGGTCGCCGACGTGGGTCACCGTGCGGGAGTACGCCTCGAGATAGGGGAGGGCGCGTTCCAGGCCAGGCGGGGGACCTCCGGCCATCACCGCCAGGGTCCCGTTGGCCGCTCCCTCCGAGCCTCCGGACACCGGGGCGTCGACCCAGTCCACTCCGAGCCCGGCGGCCCGCTCAGCCATTGTCTTGGTGGCAGTCGGGGAAATGGTGGAGTGGTCGACGATGAGACTCCCGGCGGCCATGCCATGGATGGCACCCTCTGCGCCGAAGACCACCTCTTCGACGTCGGGCGTGTCGGAGACACATACCAGGACGATGTCACATGCCGATCCCAGGTCTTTCGGGGATGTCGCCACTGTGGCCGACAATCCCTCGGCCCGGGACGGGCTCCGGTTCCACACGGTGAGCGGATGCCCGGCAGCTATGAGGTTGGCGGCCATGCCCCGGCCCATGGTGCCGAGGCCGATGAATCCGAGTCTGTTCATGACCGCCCACCCTATCGACCTGCTAAACCCCAGACGATGGCACACGACCGTCTCGACCAGGCGCTTGGTGAGGAGTTGGAAGCTCTCCGGGACTCGGGACATGCCAAAGGCGAGGAGTCGGTGATCACCGAGGTGCTCCCACCGGCCGGTGGATTGGGTCGCCGCTACCTGCTGGAGGGGTCCGACCGGGAGTATCTGAGGATGAACTCCAACGGTTACCTGGGGCTCTCTCATCACCCGGCGGTTATCGCCGCCGAGGAGACGGCCACCGCCCGGTTCGGGGTCGGCCCCGGAGCGGTCCGGTTCATCTCCGGGACCTACCGTCCCCATCTCGACCTCGAGGACCGGCTCTCCCGATTCCATGATCGGGAGGCGACGGTGATCTACTCATCGGCGTACGCCGCGGTGGTATCGACTCTGATTTCGCTGACCTCTCCACAGACCGCCATCCTCAGTGACGAGCTCAACCACAACTGCATCATCAACGGGGTGCGGATGACCCGGCCGGCAACCCGTGGGGTTTATCCCCATCTCGATCTGGCAGCTCTCGACTCCAAGCTGAAAGGCCTCGTCGGGTCGGTGGAACGGGTCCTGGTGGTCACTGATGGGGTCTTCTCGATGCGGGGGGACTTCGTCGATTTGGGGGCTCTGGGCGAAGTGGCTTCGAGGTATGACGACGAGTTCCCCGAGAACGTGGTGGTTGTGGTCGACGACTCCCACGGAGTCGGGGCCTTCGGTCATGGGGGCCGGGGGACCGAGGCGGAGACCTCCGGTGTCTCCGATGTGCTCATCGGGACGTTGGGAAAGGCGTTCGGTGTCAACGGGGGTTATGTCACCGGTACCGCGACCCTGGCCGGGTATATCCGGGAGAAGGGCCCGATGTACGTCTATTCCAACCCGATCACGGTTGGAGAGGCGGCGGCGGCGGCGACCGCAGTCGGGATCGTCGACTCGACGGAGGGTGAGGAGTTGTTGGGTCATCTGATGGAGATGACCACACGATTCGAGACAGGGATCGTCGACGCCGGGTTCGAGACCATTCCCGGTCCCCACCCGGTGGTCCCTCTCATGGTCCGGGACACCGACCGGACCGCGTTGCTGGTGGCCCACCTCCGGGACAACGGCGTCCTCGCCACCGGTCTCAACTACCCGGTGGTGCCCAAAGGGGACGAGGAGATCAGGTTCCAGGTCAATGCCGACCACACCCCGTCTGACATCGACTATGCCCTGGGGGTGCTCGCCGACTTCTAGCAGCCGCCGTCGACTTCAACTTGGTTGTCGATCCGGAATACCCACTGCGCCTGGCCCCGGGCATTGGAAGTGGTCACCTCGACCAGGTACTCCCCGGGGACATCCAGGTCGATCTGCATATCCCAGGTGTCGGTGAGGGACCATCCCTGTCCACAATCGATCACCTCGTGTCTGGCCACGATGTCGACGTCCCAGAACATCTGGAAGTCGAGGGTGACCGGGACTGCGCGGGTGGCCGGATAGACCGGCTCTTGTCCGCCGAGCAACGACGACTCGCTGCACACACTGAACTGGGGATCGTTCCAACAGAACGACATCGGGCTCAGTCGGTCTGTCCCCTCGGCATGGGTGATTATGAGGTCTGGTGGCTCTCGGAACTCGGGCATCGCCTCCGGGTCCGGGGCCGGCTCGGCCGGGAACGGGATGGGCATGGGGCGACCGATGTCGACGAATCCCCCGCCTCCGAAGTTCTGCCAGGGGAGAC
>CAYZKF010000014.1:0-16675 GCA_964479135.1 uncultured Acidimicrobiaceae bacterium | reverse complement strand
CGACCTCAACCTTGGCAAGGTTGCGCTCTAGCCAACTGAGCTACTTCCGCACTGGGATGGTGCTCAGTCTAGTGAGGAGGCAGTGACACCCCAAAGAGCCGTCAGGTCCCGGTCGAACCGAAGCCGCCGTCACCACGATCCGACTCGTCGAGTGAGTCGACCTCCTCCCAGACCACACCGGGGACCGCCACCACCGCTAGTTGGGCGATGCGGTCCCCGGCGGAGAAGTCGACGGTCTCGCCTCCGTGGTTTATGAGAAGGACCTCGATCTCACCGCGAAAACCAGAGTCGATCAGACCGGGCCCGTTGACCACTCCAACCCCCGACCGCCGGGCGTGCCCGCTGCGCGGAAGCACCAGACCGGCATGACCGTGAGGGATGGCTACCGCCAACCCGGTGGGGACTGAAGCCCTCTCCCCCGGTTCGAGCACCACGTCGACTCGAGTCTGGAGATCGACTGCGGCATCTCCCAAATGGGCCGGTCTAGGGGCGTGTACTTGTGGATCGAGCCTCTTGAACGTAACTTTCATCGTGGTGAGTGGGCTGCGCGAGGAATGACCGTTCGACTGTAAGCGAGTTGTGCCATGGCAGCGACAACCACACCCGCAGAGACTGCCCCGAGGCGGCCACGATTCCGGCTGTCCACCATGGAAGTGCTTGGATTCATCGAAACACCAGGAACCGCCATTTCCTCCGCGGTGACCTGGACGGAGACCACTGTCGACCAGGTCGAGGCCGCGCCTCCGGCCATGCCAGGACCAGCCCTCCCGACCGCGACCGACCCTTTCGATGGTTGGATGCCCCAGGAGCTCGGCTCACGATTCCTCAAGGGGCGTGTTCGGTGGGGAATGGTGATCTTCCTGGTCGGGATACTCGCCCTGGTTGCCACCGGCATGTTGTGGCTCTACCAGAGACCCGAGATCGACGCCCGCGGTTCCCGTCAGGAAGTCCTCGCCGGGATCGATGAGCTCACGCCCGGCTTGGACCGTCTCCTCGCCCTCAACACGACCCTGACCGAGCCCGTCATCGACGCGGTCGAGGTCAACTCGGTGATGCTCGCCGTCGATGCCGCGGTCAGACGTCTATTCGATGTCGGAGCCGGCCTTCCCGCCTCGGATGGTCTCGCCAAGACGAGTCTCTTCGACGCCACCGGCGATACCGCAGACGCCATCCGACTCTTCGGCGACGCTTACGCATACCGCTCAGGGGTGGTTCCCATTCTCGCCTCTCCTACCCTGGAGTCAGATCCTGGTCTGATCAGCCTGGAACAGGCCGCTGCCGCCTTCAGCGATTGGCAAGGCCACTTCGAGGCGACGAGGGGGGCGCTTCCCGGAGGTACCCTCGCTGATGTCACCGAAGCCCTCGGCTCCCTGTCGGACCTACTCCCCCAACTGCAACGAGAGTATCTCGACGCCCTCCGGATCGAGGACGTCGCGGCATCGACGGGAGTGGTCAACCGGCTCGTCGAGGAGTTGGCGTCGATCGAGATGATGGTGTTCCAAGGTTTGACCGAAATCCAGAGACAGATCAGCGTCCTCGTCAGCGATGCCAAAGAAGGCCTGGACAGCTTGGCCTCACTATTCGGCTGACTCCAACTCGGCCATCTCCCGCTCGAAGTCGGCGACATCCCTGAACTCTTTGTAGACCGAGACGAATCGGAGGTAGGCCACCTCGTCGAGGGTCTTGAGACGTTCGAGGACGTGTCGACCGATCTCCTCCGACGACACCTGTTGAGCCCCGTCGGCGTGCGCCAGCCCTTCGATCTCGGACACCACGGCTTCGATGTCAGACCCGGAGATCGGGCTGTCGGCAAAAGCCGCTGAGACTCCGGCTGCCAGCTTGGCCGGCGAGAACGGCTCGACCTGCCCGCTTCGTTTGACCACCATCATCCTCGGCTCGAGCCGCTCGTAGCTGGTGAACCGATGGTCGCACTCCTCACACTGACGTCTACGTCTGATCGAGCGGCCGCCTTCGGCGGGACGACTGTCGATGACACGGGTGCCGGTGGCGCCACAGAGGGGGCAGAGCATCGCCCCAGGGTAACGAGGCGTCAGTTCTGAGGGATCTTGAGCACTTGGCCGGGATGAAGGGTGCTGGAGGCGATCCCACTCGACCTCTTGATGGTCTCGACCATCCCCCGGACGTCCTCTCCAACGCCGACATGGCTGGATGCGATGACCCAGAGGGTGTCGCCCGGCTTCACCACATATTCGATGCTCGGTGGCGGTGGGGTATCCGCCCCGGCCGCCCCTCCGATCAGGAGGAAGACGGTGGCCACGGCGACGAGAAGCATTGACAGCCGGACGGATAGCTGGCGAAGTCTCACCGGGGTCCTCATTCTTTCCTCCTGATCGGGCCCGCTTGGCAGTCGGACGGCGTCGGTTTCCACCGAACGCATGTTCGCATGTTATCGAACAGTTGTTCGTTGTCAAGTCGAACAGATGTTTGGAATCGACGCCGCTTTCGCTTACAATCAGAACATGAGTTCGACAGGGGCCGCCACCAGAGGAGGAGTCATGGCGCTGACCGAGCGACAACAACAGGTACTCGACTACATACGGGAAACGGTGACCGGCCGTGGCTATCCGCCGTCGGTGCGTGAGATCGGAGAGGCGGTTGGTCTGAGCTCGCCCTCGACAGTCCATTCACACCTCAACTCGCTGGTCGAGGCGGGGGCAATCAAACGAGACCCCTCGAAGCCGCGGGCGATCATGGTCATGGACACTCCGGCAGTTGCCAGTGCAGATGATCGAAGGACTCGCGACATTCCGGTTTTGGGTCGTATCGCCGCCGGCGTACCGGTGCTCGCCGCCGAGCAGGTGGAAGAGGTTCTCCCCTTGCCTACCGCGTTGGTTGGTGACGGGCCGGTCTTCCTCCTCGAGATCAAAGGTGAGTCGATGATCGACGCCGGGATCCATCATGGAGATCTGGTCGCCATCCATATGCAGTCCGACGCCCGGGACGGCGAGATCGTCGCAGCCTTGATCGACGGTGAGGAAGCGACCGTCAAACGGCTCAGACGGACCGACGGCAAGGTGATCCTCGAGTCGGCCAACCCTGGCT
Source organism: uncultured Acidimicrobiaceae bacterium (assembly GCA_964479135.1). Classification (GTDB taxonomy): domain Bacteria; phylum Actinomycetota; class Acidimicrobiia; order Spongiisociales; family ZC4RG35; genus ZC4RG35. The sequence goes on along the minus strand of CAYZKF010000014.1, from coordinate 13,612 downwards.
ATGAGCCGATGGTGTTCACCGAAGGAGTCGAGTTGATCGGCAAAGTGGTCACCGTTCTCCGACGCTACCCCTGAACGAATAGTCGGCAGGACCGCTGATCCAGGCCACCCCGTCGCGAATCTCCAAAAAGGCACGGCCTCCGGGGACCTCCACCTCGACCGGCCCAGACAAGCTTCCATCAGCTTGGGCGGTGGCCACCACCGCTGCCATCCCGGTGCCACAGGCCAGGGTTTCGCCGACGCCCCGCTCCCAGATCCTCATGCTGATACCACCATTGGTGACCCTGGCGAACTCGACATTGGTCCCCGACTCGAACCGGGACTGAAGGCTCTCCCCTACTTCGGCGACATCGGCGCTGGCAGGATCGTCGACAAACACGACGGCATGGGGGTTGCCCACGTCGACCAGACGGAACGTGGTCCCGTCGATGATCCGGCTCTCCCCCACCCGCACCCGTCCCAACTCGACTTCGATGATGTCTTCGAGGACCCGGGCCCCGCGGACGCCGATCGGGGTCTGCACCGCGAAGTTCCGGTCCGCCACCCAGCCCCTGTCGTAGACGTACCTGGCGACGCAACGCAGTCCGTTTCCACACATCTCCGCGCTGCTCCCGTCGGCGTTCCAATATTCCATGCGAACCGGATCCAGTCGGGTGACGACCAGCACCCCGTCGGCACCGATACCGAACCGCCGGTCGCAAAACTCGGCGATCTCCTCGGGGTTGAACGTCGCCGGGCCCTCGACCACGATGAAGTCGTTGCCGAGACCCTGCATCTTGGTGAACTCGAAGCTCCGGGTCACAACGCCTCCATGATCCTCTCGCCCAGCCTGACTGGATCGGAAACCCAGGGTATCCAGCGGATACGGGGGTCGCGCTGGAACCAGGTCCGTTGCTTGCGGGCGAGCCGCTTGGTCGCTTGTGACACCGCTGCGAACGCCTCCTCGAGATCGATCTCGCCCTCGAGGAACGCTCCGATCTGGCGATACCCCACCGCCGAGCGTGCCGTCCTCCCCATCCTTCCCCAAAGCCCCTTGACTTCGTCAACCAGACCACCGGCCCGCATGGCGACAAGCCTCCGGTCGACACGCGCTTCCAACTGGTCTCCTGGGTCGATGCCCACCCCGGTGAATTCGACCTGGGCTACGTAACGACGCACCTCTTCTGCCTCAGCCGACCTGGCGCGCAGCGATGGGGTCTCACCGGTGAGGGCGTGGATCTCCACGGCGCGCACCACCCGTCGGGGATTGGCCAAGTCGACGTGATCGCCTGCCTCGGGGTCGAGGTCGACGAGACGCTCGACCAGGATCTCCGGATCGACCGACTCCAGATCCGAGCGAATGGTGGGCTCGGTCGGGGCGAAACTCATCGGATCGACCAGAGCCCTGAAATGGAGACCGGAGCCTCCGCAGATGACAACCGGGACTGGGGCTGTGTCGATGATTCGCCGACCCAAGGTGGCAAACCTGGCCACCGAGAAGTCCTCCTCCGGGTCGGCGATGTCGATCATGTGGTGGGTTATCCCCCGCCGCTCGATCAGGCTCGGCTTGGCGGTGCCGATGTCCATCCCCCGATACACCTGCATCGAATCGACTGAGAGCACCTCACCGCCCAGCTCCTCGGCGACAGTCATCGCCACCTCCGTCTTGCCCGAGGCCGTCGGGCCCAAGATGGCGACGATCCGGTTCAGACGATGCTCCCCACCAGATGATGTGGCGCCGCCCGGTCGATCCTCGCCTGGTGGAACGTTCCTGCCCGAAGATCGCTGGGGAGGTGGACCACCTTGCCGGTCCGGGTCCGGGTGGTTGCCATCCCCGGACGTTTCGAAGGGCCCTCGGCAAGTACTTCGGCCACCGAGCCAACCAGTTCCCGGTTTCGCTCTTCCGAGACCCGGTTCTGGGTGTCGACCAGGATCGAAAAGCGCTCTTCGATGGCCTCTTGGGGGACGAACTTCTCGGTCATCGAGGCCGCAGCCGTGCCCGGGCGAGCCGAGAAGATGAACATGAAAGCCTGGTCGAAGCGCGCTTCCTCGACCACCTCCATAGTCAAGGCGAAGTCGTCGTCGGTCTCCCCGGGGAAGCCGACGATGATGTCGGTGGTCACCGCAAGCCCGGAGATGGTCTCTCGGGCCATGTGGAGACGATCGAGATACTTCTTCCGGGTATAACCGCGGTGCATCCGGCTGAGGATGCGATCCGAGCCCGATTGCAGCGGGAAGTGAAGGTGCTCGCACACCGCCGGCGTCTCGGCCATGGCGTGAGCGACGTCCTCGCGGAAGTCGTTGGGGTGTGGACTGGTGAAACGGACCCGTCGGATACCGTCCACCGCACCGACCAGCCGCAACAGATCGCCGAAGATCGGCCGCCTCCGCCCGTCGATGGCCAGGTCACGTCCGTAAGTATCGACGTTTTGACCGAGCAAGGTCACCTCGACCACGCCCTCGGCGGCGAGTCTCTCTACCTCTCGCACCACGTCGCCAGGTCGTCGTGAAACTTCCACACCACGAACCGAGGGGACGATGCAGAAGGTACAGGTGTTGTTGCATCCCACCTGGATGGTGACCCATGCCGAATGCTCCAGCTCGCGGCGGACCGGCAAGGAGGACGGCATTGCCTGGAGCTCATCGACCACCTCGGTGATCGGGCCCCACTGTTCGGCGTGGTCGATGAGGTCGAGTACCCGGTCGAGGTTGTGGGTGCCCATCACCACATCGACCCAAGGAGCCCGGGCCCTGATCATCTCCCGGTCCTTCTGGGCGGCACACCCGCCCACTACCAGGAGCATCGCCGGGTTGATGTCTTTGATCGCCTTTAGCTGGCCGAGATTGCCGTACATCCGGTTGTCGGCGTTCTCCCTGATCGTGCAGGTGTTGACGTAGACCACGTCGGCGTCTTCGATGCGGGCGGCGGGCAACATCCCGTCCGACTCGAGGAGCCCGGCGATCCGCTCCGAGTCGTGTTCGTTCATCTGACAACCGAACGTCCGGATCAAATAGTGTTTGCCGATCCGCCCCGGAGGGCGGTTGGGAGGCCGACGCAGCGTCGGCGCGGTGACGAGGACGGAGTTGGTCATGTGGGGTGGGTCGGGTCAGCGGGCAAAGTCGGTCGCCCGAAACTCACGGATGACCGTCACCTGAATCTGTCCCGGATACTGGAGGTCGTCTTCGAGTTTACGGGCAATCTGGCGTGACAGCTCACGGGCCTCCAGGTCGGTGACCGAGCCCGGGTCGACCAGAACCCGAACCTCGCGGCCCGCCTGGAGAGCAAAAACCTCTTCGACACCGGGGAACTCCATGGCGATACCCTCCAGACGTTCGAGACGTTTCACATATCCCTCGAGAGTCTCGCGCCGCGCTCCTGGCCTCGCCGCCGAGACCGCGTCGGCGGCCTGGACGACCACGGCGAGCACGGTCCGAGGCTCGACCTCGTTGTGATGAGCTTCGATCCCGTGGACCACGGCCGGATCCTCGTCGAACCGACGAGCGATCTCAGCACCGATCAGCGCATGAGATCCTTCGACCTCGTGGGTCACCGCTTTCCCGATGTCATGGAGGAGAGCGGACCGTTTTACCGGAGCAGGGTCGATTCCCAACTCGGAGGCTAGCATGCCGGCGATGTGGGCGGTCTCCACCAGATGGTTGAGAACGTTTGGCCCGTACGAGGTCCGATACTTGAGCCGACCCATCAGGGTGATCAGCTCGGGGTTCATCCGGGAGACACCGACTTCGACCAAGGCCCATTCTCCGGCATCGCGAACGCTCTGCTCGACTTCGGCTTTGGCCTTCTCGAATGACTCCTCGATCGACGCCGGGTGGATCCGGCCGTCGGCGACCAGCTTCTCCAGAGTGATCCGAGCAACCTCCCGTCGCACCGGGTCGAACGAGCTGACCGAAACCGCCTCTGGCGTATCGTCGACGATCAGGTTGGTTCCGGTGACCGACTCGAGATGCCGGATATTGCGGCCTTCCCGTCCGATGATCCGCCCCTTCATCTCGTCCGATGGAAGGGCAACCACCGACACCGTCGACTCGGTGACCACCTCGCCGGCGAGCCGCTGGATGGCGGTGGCCAGAATCCGGCGGGCCCGTCGGTCGGCCTCTTCCCGAGCCTTGATCTCGAGATCCCTGACCACGATCATCGCCTCTCGGCGTGCCTCATCCTCGACCTGGGCGAGCATCTCTGCCTTGGCGGTGGCGACGTCGATCCCCGAGATCTGTTCGAGACGGTGGCGGGCATCCTCCTTGAGGTGCTCCAACTCCCCTCGGGAGACGGTGATCTCCCCTTCGCGTTCGATGAGAAGACCTTCACGCTGAGCCAGGTTCGAGGCGCGCTGCTCCAGGGTCTCCTCCCTTTGGGTCAGGCGCGACTCCAGATTGGACAGCTCCAGCCGACGGTGGGACAGGGAGGCCTCTTCTTTCTCCCGATACGCCTCGGCCTTGGCACGGGCTTCTTCCTCGGCACTGGTCAGGATCCGGGAGGCGTCGAGTCGGGCCGCGGCCAGACGATCCTCGGCGGACAAAGCGTCACGTTCCTGGCGGCGGGCAATGGCGAGCCTGGCCATCAGATAGCCGAAGCCGAGTCCGATGAGCACCCCCAGGACGGTGAGTCCGATTACCACGGAGTTGGGCATCGCGGTCCCCTTCCACCGGTGACCGAAGAGTCATGTATACGAATGTGGCCGGGCCTCGATGGCCCGGCACACGAAGAAGCAGCATTCGAATAAGGGATCGGTCACCCTATCTCGTGTTGCTCCTCCTCATCGACTCTGCGGACTCCGGTAATTCGTTTCAAAGGCTTTTCGTGTGTCGAATGCCGATACTAGCCGATGGTCTGCCGACTGGTGAAGGATGAGTCCGCGAAAACTGCGCCTCAACCCTCGGTGCCCTGTTCGGCGGGCTCGACGGCATCGACTTCAACGGTGATCTCGGTCTCTGCGGATTTCTCCTTGGTGAATCCGACCGCCTCCAACACCTTGGCCTGGAGTTGCACAGCCACCTCGGGGTTCTCCCGGAGGAACTTCTTGGCGTTCTCCCGGCCCTGGCCCAGTTGATCCTGGTCGAAGGTAAACCATGCCCCGCTCTTCTTGGCCACGCCTTCTTCGACGGCGACATCGAGAAGGCTGCCCTCACGTGAGATCCCGTGACCAAACATTATGTCGAACTCGGCCTGACGGAATGGCGGTGCGCAGTTGTGGACCACCAGATCGTTGGCCACGAAGTTGTGGAGCTCGTCCACCTCGATGTCGTAGGTGGGCGCCGGCTCGGGCTCGCCGATGCTCCACACCCGGTCATACCACACCTCGTCGGCAACGACCTGTCGGAGGTATTCGCTGTCAAGAGCGTCGGCCACTACCTCGACACGGTCACGTCTCAGTCGTCTCCCTCCGAGAAGGGCGCGAAACCCTCCACGGACCTGATTGGGGGAGGCTCCCAGCCAAACGCCGACCTCGGTGGCGGTCACCCCCCGATCCTCGAGGTAGGCGAAGATCGGAGCGGTGTCCTCCGGGGAGAGGTAGACCATCTGCGATCCCCGATGGGTGCGAAGGGTCGGGGACTCGAGCTGGGCGCTCAAGATCCGACCCCGCGGCCCCCACATGGGCACCACCTCGGCGAAGCGACGGACGTTGTCGATCCCGGAGATTCGCACCTGCCAGCACGGACGCTTGGAGACGACCCGGCGGCCGTCAATCACACTCCGACGCGATCCCGGCTTGTGCACTCCCATGTTGCTCCCGATCCCGAAGCGCAGCAGCAGCCAATGGATCTGATGCGCCAACTGCTCCGAGGTGGTGACGAAGCCGACCCTCACCCCGCCGGTCTGCTCCCGGCTGATCCAACCGTCGGTCTCCCACAGCCCGTAAAGGACTTCGGAGACGAGGCGGGAGTCGATCCCGTCGGAGAAGAAGGTGGGGGGAAGCCGCTTCTCCCATGCCAGGTGACCGTGGATCCCCGACTCACGAGCCAGTTCGAGCACCCCGTTCTTCTCCCCGGGGCGATGTGAGATGGCCAGCGCCATCCCCTTGCGTGTGACGCGGCACCCCATCTCCGAGACGATGTTGGCCACATCCTGGTGCAGCTCCTCGGCAGTGTTGATGAAATGGACCGGTGTCTTCCCGCCCACGTATCCGTCTCCGACCAGGTAGCCGAGAAGACGGGCATGCTCGGGCAGCATCGGCAGGGCGTCTCCGAAACTCCCCCACCTCCGAGGACGGGCCACCCGATCGCCAGGTTCGAGATCACCGGCTTGGACCCATCCCTTCGGGGTCAACATCAGATGGTCGGGCGTCACCCGGATGGCCATACCGGAGCGAAGGCCGATCCCAACCACCTCCTGGGTCCCCTGGACCATCCTCACCCCGATCGGCTTGGCATGTAGCTTCCCGGTCTTGTCGGCGGCGACCACCGACGTCCCAGCTCCGTCATCGACGATCTCCTCGATGCGGTGGGTGAGACCCGTACCCGGGTCGAACACCATGGTTCCGGCGGCGACGCATTTGTTCTTGGCCACCTTGACCCTGACCCGGTTGCCCACCGCTTCGGTCCCGTCCTTGATCGACTCGATCCGGCGGATGTCAAGCCGCACCGATGAATAGAACTTGAGGGCCCGCCCGCCGGGGGTCGTCTCCGGGGACCCGAACATCACACCTATCTTCTCTCGGAGCTGGTTGATGAAGACGGCGGTGGTTTGGGACTTGTTGAGGTTGCCGGCCAGCTTGCGGAGGGCCTGGGACATCAGCCGTGCCTGGAGACCAACGTGAGTGTCGCCCATCTCCCCTTCGATCTCGGCCCGGGGCACCAGCGCGGCCACCGAGTCGATGACGATGACATCGAGGGCACCTGAGCGGATCAGCATGTCGGCGATCTCCAGAGCCTGCTCTCCGGTGTCTGGTTGGGAGATCAGCAGCTCGTCGATGTCGACCCCGATCGCCCTGGCGTAGATCGGGTCGAGAGCATGTTCGGCGTCGATGAAGGCGGCGATACCCCCGTTGCGCTGAGCCTCGGCGACGATGTGAAGGGCGAGACTGGTCTTACCCGAGCTCTCCGGACCATAGAGCTCGACGATCCGACCCCGGGGCACACCACCGATACCGAGGGCGAGATCGAGGGACAACGCTCCGGTGGGGATGACGTCGACGGTTCTCTCCGCCGCCTCCCCCATCTTCATGATGGCCCCTTTGCCATACTGTCTCTCGATCTGGCCCAGCGCCATGTCGAGTGCCTTGTCGCGTTCTCCTGACCGTTCGCGTTCCACTTCGCATCCTTCCTCAATGATCTCGCTCGAACCGTATCCGGTGTCGGTGACAGATTTCGGTAACCCTACACCGAACACCTGTTCGTCCGTTGTATTTACCGGATCAGGCCGAAGGTTTCAAGGGGTTCGTATCGAGCCCCTCCCCGACCGTGGACACTCCGGTAGACCACAACCCGGTCACACCGCCACCCGACACCGATCTCCTCACCGACCAACCCGCCGACATCGACCGGTGGTCTAACCCGGGACAAGGTGAGGTGAGGATGGAAAGGACGCTCCTCGGCAGGCAGGCCGGCGGCGCCCACGGCCTCCTCGGCCAACGTGGCCATGCGGCCAAGGTCCTCGGCGCCGCTCTCGATACCGGCCCACACCACCGCCGCCCTCTTCGGGTTGGGAAAGGCACCCACCTGGCCGAGGCGAATCCGGAACGTACCCAGACCGGACATCGGGGTCATCCCATGGAGAAACCGCTGGTAGCTCACCGGATCCACCTTCCCCAGGAATCGCAAGGTGATGTGCCAGTTCTCAGCGGGGACCACCCTCCCCGGGATCCCCAACCCCGAGAGCCGGTCGGTGAGATCGACCCGGGCCTGACCCGGCACCGGGACCGCGGCGAAGACCCTGCTTTGTGCCCCGGGCGCTACCGACTCCACCATCGACCGATCAAGGCGAGTCGGGTGTGATGCAAGGCCGCGGTGACCGCATACGACCTTGCCCGCTCCCGGTCGCCCACCATCCTCATCTCCCGGGCCATGGTCTGTTCCGGGGTCGACACCCCGACGACGATCGTCCCCTCTGGTTTCTCCAGAGGCTCGGGCCCCGCCGACCCGGTTACCGACACCGCGACATCGGCCCCGAGCAGTCCACGAGCACCAGACGCCATCTGTTCGGCGACTTCGAGGGTGACCACCTGCGAGGTGTCGCCGACACCGAGCAGCCTGCGCTTCAGCTCCGAGTGATAGGCCACCAGGCCACCGCGGACCACGGACGACGCTCCCGGGACCGAGGTGAGGGCGGCGGCCACCAGCCCACCCGTCATCGACTCGGCGGTGGCGATGGTCAGTCCCTGGTCACCGAGCATGTCGAGGATGAGCCGTTCGATGGTCTCGGCGTCGGCTCCGAACACCGCCTCACCGAGCCGACGCCTGATCTCGACCTCCACCGGGGTGATCAGGTCGGTGGCGGTCTCCTCGTCGGCGGCCTTGGCGGTGATCCGCACCTTGATCTCGCCGGCGGATGCGAGAAAGGCGATCGATGGGTTGGTCGACCCGACATAGATGTCGTTGAGCGCTTCGGAGACATCCGACTCGGACCGACCCCAGGTACGAAGCACCCGGCTGGAGAGGACAGAGCCTCCACTCGCCTCCGACAACCGGGGAAGCACTTCGTTGTGGAGCAGGAACTCCATCTCGGCAGGGACCCCGGGAACGCAGAAGATCTGCTTCTTCCCAACGGTGAGGGCCAATCCAGGTGCGGTCCCCTTCGGGTTGGGCAGCAGTTCGGCACCGGCGGGGTGCTGAGCCTGACGGAGGTTGGACTCGGGCATCACCCTTCCCCGGCTCTCCCACCACTCCCGGAGTCGATCGGCGTACTCCTCGGAGTAATCCATCTCCAACCCGGTGGCAGCGCAGACCGCCTCCCGGGTCAGGTCGTCCTGGGTGGGCCCGATCCCACCGGTGATGATCACGGCATCGGACCGGCTCAAGGCCAGACCGATGGTGTCGGCCACCCGATCGAGGTTGTCGCCGACCACCTGCTGATGGTTGGCGTCCAGTCCCCGCTCGGCCAAGGCGGCCCCGATGACCGCGGCGTTGGTGTTGGCGATCTGACCGAGGAGCAGTTCGGTCCCCACCGCGACCACCTCGACGATCACCGGGCGACCGCCTCCATGTCCGGCCCGTAGACTCCGGTGTACTCGACTTCGAGCCAATCGCCCGGGTCGCCCCTGTCGATCCGGACCACCCCGTCGATCTCGGGAGCCTGTCGGTAGGAACGCCCCACCGGGACGTCCTCCTCCACCTGATCGACCAGGACCAGCCCGGTGCGACCCATCCAGGCGACGTTCCGACTCTCGGTGACCTCTTCCTGGATCCGGGAGAGAGAACGGAGACGCTCCATGGTCTCCTCCCGGGGCACCTGGTCGGCCATCCCCGCGGCCGGGGTGCCCGGCTCGGCCGAATACGGGAAGAAGCCGGCCCAGTCGAGCCCGGCTTCGAGGAGAAAGCTCTCCAACTCGTCGACATCGTCAGCGGTCTCGCCGGGGAATCCGACGATGAACGAGGAGCGCAAGGCGGCCCCGGGGTCGAGGTCTCTGATCCGGCTGATCAGGTCGAGGTGTCTCTCGGTGTTCCCCGGTCGTTTCATCCCCTTGAGGAGACGAGCCGAGACATGTTGCAGCGAAAGATCGAAATAGGGAGCGACCACCGGGTTGCCGGTCATGGTCTCGAGAAGTCTCTCTCTGATCTCCCGGGGATGGAGGTAGAGGAGTCGGAGGACCCGGAGCCCTTCGACATCGGAGATGAAGTCGAGCAATTCGGGGAGACCTCCGGGCGCCCCGATATCCCGGCCGTAGGCTGCGAGATCCTGGGCCACCAGCACCACCTCGGTGACCCCAGCCGAGACCAGGCCCTCCAACTCCTCCCTGATCTCGATGGGCCGTCGCGAACGCTGCTTTCCCCTGATCGACGGAATCGCACAGAAGGTGCAAGGTTTGTCGCAACCTTCGGCAACCTTGAGATAGGCATAGGGGAGGCTGGAAACCGGGCGCCCGGTGGCGTGGAGGATGTCCATGAGAGGGCGACGCTTCAGCTCCACCGGATGCCACTTGGTCAGAGCGTCGAGTACCCCGACCAACTCCCCGTATCGGTCGATCCCTATGACCGCGTCCACCTCGGGCAAGGCACCTTCGACCTCGGCTCCAAAACGTTGGGCCATGCACCCGATGACGATGGAGCTCGACCCGGGGCGTCGGCGATCCTCCATATCGAGGATGGTCTCCACCGACTCGGCCCGCGCCTCTTCGATGAAGGCACAGGTGTTGACCATGACCACATCGGCGGTCTCAGGCGAGGCGGCCCAGACATAACCCGCCTCGGAGAGCATGGAGATCACCTTCTCCGAGTCGACCTGGTTCTTGGCACAACCCAGGGTGGTCAGCCAAAGGGCCGGCGCGGTCACCGGGAACCCTCTGCCGTCCGCGGAATTCCTCGACGCGGTCCGGGCGAGAAGAACTGGAGAGTCAGGAGCGGCTCCCCTCCACCACGGCGCGTAGCTCGGCCGAGTCGACGGCATCGGCCAGGGTGTTCCACGTCGCCGGGCTCACCTCCCCCTCGGCATCTATCTCGGCGCACGCCAGATAGATGGTGTCGGCCAGGGGACCCAATTTGTGGTCGGCTTCGTAGGCTTCGGCGATGAAACTTCGGGCCAGAGGTGCATCACATCGGCCCACCGCCCGGATCGCCTCCTCAGCGAAGGCCTTGGCCTTCACTTCCACTAGATCTCGGTGAACAAATAACGGCGGAGGATGTCGAGTCGCTGGTCTCGCTTGTCCGGCTCGAGATACCACAACAGGGCGGCGACGGTGGAAAGCAGCGGGTTGCCGTCCTGGGGTGTGAAGGAGAAACCGACGATCTCGTTGCCGTTGCGGACCGCCAAGGTGTCGAGGGCGACCACCGCCTGGCTCATGATCCTCCCGTAATACCCGTGGTCCCTCCCGAAGGAGAACACCTGATTGGCCGACGTCTTGTGGGTGGTTGCGATCCTGGTGTTGGCGGCGAGCCGTTCCCTCACCTCGTCGAGATCGATCTCCCGGTCCAAGGTGAGCGCGAAGTGGAGCGAATGCATGTACTGGGTGTTGAGCTTGACCGCAGACGAATAGACGTTGAGGTCGTAGCTCAGGGTGGCGAAGAGGTCATGAGCGTCCCGGGCGTGGTGGGTCCCGAACCTGTCGTCGGCATGTGAGCCCACGGTGGGGCTGGCCACGTACCCACTGTCTTGAGAGATGTCGTTTGCCCGTCTCATGCAGAGGAACCGGCCATCGGTGAGATGGTTGGTCCCGTCGGGATCCATGGCCAAGGCCTTGATCAGGACGGCGATGTTGTGGGTGTTGCAACTGACGATCTGGAGAAACCGGTCCGAGTTGGGGACCAGGGCATCGTCGTTGACCCCCCGGGCATACATCTTGCCGAACCCGTACTCCGATCCTTGGGCCATGAAACCGATCGGTCCCCGGGCCTTCTCGTAGTACTCGTCTTTCATCTCGTTGCCCACCGGGGTGCAGTCGATCACCACGGTCGCTCTCTCGATGGCCTCGGTGGTCTCGAACTTGGGCGAGTGGCCGAGCTCCTCGAAGGTGGCCTTGCGGTTGTCGTCGACGGTGAGGACCGCACCCCGACGGACCAGGTCATTGACCTTGGCCTTCTCGGTCACCAGTGGGGTGCGCTTGTGAAAGGTCACCTCGTCGATACCGAAGTGCTCCTTGTTGTCGGCGAGGAGACCGATCAACGGCTCCCCGATGGTCCCGGTGCCCACGACGTGGACGGTCTTCATCAGACTTCCTCCATGACGGGATGGATGGTCTCACCCTACTTGACCCAGCTGATACCCCAAGATGATCGCCGACAATCAGTCGCCCGGTCTGATCAACACCTCGCTTCCCAGAGGCACGAACCCGCAGGCGAGAAAGGCTCGCAGGGATCGGGCGTTCCCCGGGGAGACCGCGGCGAAGACCGGGCGACCTTCGGGGACCATGGTCAAGGCCTCGGCAATGAGATCGCGACCGCGGATATCCCTGTTGCCGGAATTCTCGACACTCATCTCGAGACGGCCGGCGAGACCCTCGCCCAGAGTGAACAGACCTTCGGCGTCGCCGTAGGCGGTGACCTCACGGCGGATCGACCGGGCGTAGGCGACCCGGGGATGGGTTTCGAGGTCGGCATTTGGAATGATCGTTCCACCTCCCCGGCCCAGCCGGACCATGGTGAGATCGATGACACCGATCCTGCCACTGGGCCCAGCCATCCTGAGCAGGACCTCGGGTCGAAGGACCGCCCCGTAGCCGTCGGGGGCGAGATCGGTCAGGTCGGGCTGCCCGAGACGGCTGGCGACAAAGGCGTGCCCGGTGAACGAGACCACCGCCTCCCAGCCTCCTGAGAGTGGCGGGAGGTAGGTGACATCACCGTCGATCCGAGGGAAGCGGCCGGCGGCCGCCTGATGGAACAGGTCGAGAAGGGGATGCACCCGTCGAGATTACCGACGCCGGCGGTCCCTCACCCTACGATGCCCACCCCGATGACCGCGGCGACCACCACGAAGAGTCCGGCGATCAGGGCATAGAAGAGCCGGTCGATCCGTTCGTTGGTGGATCTCAGCTCCGTCCTGATCTCATCGAGCCGGCCATCGATCGTCTCGAAACGGGCGTCGATCGCCTCAAACCGGACGTCGACGGCTGCCAGGTCCCGTTTGGTGGCGACCTGGTCGAGGTCGTGTAGTGGTATCACGCTCATCAGGGTCTCGGCTCTGTCGGTTCCGAGGACTTCAACCAGACCAGTGTAGAGATCGCTGCGGGCTGCTTCGGAGATGGCCATCCACCCAACCATGCCAACCCTGTGGGCTCAGTTCAAGACTCTCCTCCCGCGCAAGGGAACGTATCAAGTCTCAGAACTGTTCTTCTTCGGTACTCCCCACCAAGGAGAGAGTCGACGAGTGGCCCCCGGCCACAGTCTGGCTGACCAAGTCGAAATAACCGGCCCCAACCTCCCGCTGATGTTTGGTTGCGGTGTACCCCGCTCCCTCCATGGCGAATTCCCGCTCTTGCAACTCGACATAGGCGCTCATCCCCGACTCGACATAGCCACGAGCCAACTCGAACATGGCGGCGTTGAGGGCGTGGAACCCGGCAAGGGTGATGAACTGGTATCGGTAACCCATCGCCCCCAGCTCTTTTTGGAAACGGGCGATGGTCGACTCGTCGAGGTGCTTCGACCAGTTGAACGAGGGTGAACAGTTATACGCCAAAACCTTCCCCGGGTACCGGGCGTGGATCGCCTCGGCGAACCGCTTGGCCTCCTCGAGGTCGGGCTTGGCGGTCTCACACCAGATCAGGTCACAGTAGGGGGCGTAGGCCAAGCCTCGGGCGATCGCCGAGTCGAGCCCCCCGGTCACCTGGTGGAATCCCTCCGCGGTGCGCTCCCCGATTATGAACCGGTGGTCGCGCTCGTCGATGTCCGAAGTGAGCAGGGTGGCCGAATTGGCGTCGGTCCGAGCCACGATCACCGTGGGCACGTCGAGCACGTCGGCGGCGAGCCGCGCCGCCTGGAGCCCTCGGATGTGCTGGGCGGTGGGGACCAGGACCTTGCCTCCCATG
>CAYZKF010000013.1:0-16988 GCA_964479135.1 uncultured Acidimicrobiaceae bacterium | reverse complement strand
GTCGGCGACCAGAATGGCGCCGATGGAGTCAGCCCGGCCGCCAGAATCACCTGAAGCGACCGCGGCGCGGCTCTTCAGGGACATCGCCGGGGACTATCAGCGTTGGGCCGCCATTCTCAGCCTCGGTCAGGACTCCCGGTGGCGGCGGCTCATGGTCGATGGGTTGGATCTCCCGCCGGGGAGTCTGGTCCTCGATGTCGCCGCCGGGACCGGGTCGATCAGTCGGACCCTGGAAGCTCTGGGACATCGGGTGGTTGCCGTCGACCTCAGTGCCGAGATGCTCTCCCGCCACTCCGGGCAGCATCGGGTACGGGCAGTCGCCGACCACCTCCCCTTCGAGGAAGGGAGCGTCGACGCGGTCACCTTCGGCTATCTCCTCCGGTATGTCGACGACCCGGTCGCCACCCTCGAAGAGATGAGCCGGGTGTTGCGTCCCGGCGGCCGGATCGGGATGGTCGAGTTCGGGCGTCCCCGGGGGATCGCCGGGTTGGCCTGGCGTCTGTACACAAGAGTGGTGCTCCCAATGGCCGGGGCGATGATCCGGTCCGGTTGGTACCAGGTCGGACGGTTTCTCGGGCCCTCCATCGAACAGTTCCACCGCGCCCATCCCGATCCTGGTCGGCGATGGGAGGAGGCCGGGTTGGTGGACGTCACCGTCTCCCGCCCCTCATTGGGAGGGGGCCTGGTGATCTGGGCCCACAAGCCGTGAACCAGCCCGCCTTCTACGCCCGCACCGGAACCACGGGCCGCGACCTGGTCGCCCTGCTCCACCCGCCATACACCGTGTGGCATCTCTCTTATGTGGCGATTGGGGCGGCGATCGCTCCTCGAGTCGACTGGGTCCACCTGGCGGGGACGATCCTGGCTTTCCTCTTCGGGATGGGTATCGGGGCACATTCCCTCGACGAGCTCCACGACCGGCCCTTGGGAACCACGTTGAGTCGAGCCACCCTGCTCACCCTGGCAATAGTCGGGTTGTCGGCGGCGGCGGGGTTGGCGGTGGCCGGAGCATTCCTGATCTCACCTTGGGTGGCGGTGTGGGGAGCGGCGGGGATGCTGCTCGCCATCGGGTACCCACTCGAGACCCCGGGGTGGCTCCATACCGACATCGGATTCGCTCTCTCCTGGGGAGGGTTCCCCGTCCTGGTCGGCTTTTGGGCCCAGACCCAGACCATGACGTGGCCGGCGGGGCTCCTCGCCGCAGTGGCCACCCTCCTCAGCATGACTCAGCGCTCCCTGAGCACACCGGCCCGTTTCGTCCGGCGTCGCACCGTCGAGGCCGGGGCTTCGTTCGACCTGGGGTCAGACAGTGAGCAGTGGAACCGCGACCGGCTGCTCCACACCTGGGAGCGGCCACTCCGACTGCTCGGGTGGGGGATGACCCTGTTGGCCCTCGCCCTGCTCGCCCGACACCTCTGAGACGAGTAGCGTCGACTGATACCAGCGCCCGCTCGAGGAGGGCAAGTCGATGGCTGACGTAGTGGAAGTGGGTCCGATCTCCGAGCTGACTCCCGGCACGGTGAAAGGAGCCGGCCGGTATGCGGTGGGCAACACCGGCGAAGAGGTGTTCGCGGTCACCCGCAACTGCCGGCATCTCAACGCCGACCTGGCCGGGGGGACCATCGACCCTGACGGGTGCCTGGTGTGTCCCTGGCATGGCTCGAAGTACGACGTGCACACCGGGAGGATGGTGCGGGGACCCCAGGGAGTCTTCGCCAAGATCCCCGGTCTCGGCGCAGTGTTCAAGGCCCTCACCGTGGTATTGCCTCTGGGACGGGGCCGGGTCGTCGAGCGCCACGGCACTCTCTACGTCGAGTAGCTCCGAGCCCACGGCGGTTCAGAGCAGCCCGGAGATGGTGGTGAGCGGCTCGTCACCCTGAAGGTAGAAGTGGAGCCGGTCGACGAGTTCGTCGGCCTCCGGCGGGCCATCCCAGCGCAGAGTCAACCCGGAGTCGTCGGAGTCGACGGCGAATCCCCAAAATTGGCAGCAGCGCTTCTCGTCCACGGCGAATCGCCGAACTTCGGCTTCGAGCTCGTCATCTGCGGGGAAATTGAGGAGGAGACCGTGGTCCGTCCGTTCGATACCGCTCAGGTTGAGACGCATCCGCTCGACCACCTCGATGCGGTCTCCGGTCTCGTGGTCACCGATGGTGCACGCGATCGGCGCCGACTCGTCGTAGATGGGGATCGACTTCATCGACCCCGACTCCGAACGGGTGGTCAGATCGGTATCGCCATCCATATGTATATGGCCAACGCCCGGATCGATCGGATATTTCCCCTCAGGCCCGTCGGGGCGACCGGTCGGCTCAGTGTTGGTGTTCCTTGCGGGCGTATAGGCCGTTGGCCTCGGTCTGGCTCAACCCGTTGCCGCCGTCGCGGAGCAGCGACATCATGTAACTCTCCTGGATCTTGACATAACAGGCGCCGTCGACGGTCTTGCCGTCCCCACCGCAGATCGCCTTCACCTTGCTCACCGTCGCATCGCCGTATTTTCCGTCGATGTCGTCGTCGGCCATACCGAGCAGAGCCTGGAGCACCTTGACGTCTTCGCGTTTGTGGACCCGTCCCTTCCCGCTCGGCTCGTTGAACCCGTCGCTGAAATGAAATGGGAGCATGGTGTCCTCCTCGTCCTCCTGCACTTGGTGAATCAAAGGGGCCCCGCTGCCCAACGCCGACCGGAGGTCGGCCCTGAGGTCCTCCATGTTCTGATGACAGTTCTTGTCGTTCCATCGGGGGTCGACCTTCCTCGCGGTCCACTCGCCATGGGCGATGAGCCGTTCGGCTGCCCACCCCATCTGGTCGAAGATGACCAGCCAGCATTTGAGCACCGCGTCGTATTGCACGGCTGGGATCGGCTCACCGTGACCAAGGTGGTCGGTCTCGTTGTTGATGTACCAGGCGTTGCCACCGGCGTCGTCGGGAAGCCCTCGAGCCTTGGCGGTGCCAGAAGGAGCAACCCCTCGGGCAGTCTCGTCACGGACAGTCTTCGAGCCGGGGCCGGTGGAGTAGTCACAGGTGCCGGCTGCGATGACATGAACCGTTCCGTCAGGTTTGACGTTGAAGTTGCATTTGATCCGCTCCGGCCGGTAGAGGGCGCGCACGTTGTAGGGGACTGGTCGGGCGGTGTGATGCTGGATGGCACCGATCGGGCGGCCACGGAGCCACTGCCCGCCACGGCTCAACCAGTCAGGCTCCTCGACGACACGGAGCCCGGCGCTGCGGAAACCGTCGGCAAGCCAGGTCAATCTCACTTCGACTCACTAACTCCGGGTGGGACCGATGGCGAAAGCTATCACACCACGGCTAGGCAGAGGTCTGGCTCCCGCTCGAGCGAACGGGAGTGCCCCGTCGGGCCGGGTCAGGGGTCGAGTCGGCCGTCGGCGAGGTCGGCCCACAACGCCGAGACACTGTCGGAGAGAAAGACCACGCTGGCACTCCCCACCGAACCGCTCCGGCCGGGGGCGACGACATTGGGCATCGAGTCGAGGTCGGAGCCGATGGCCAGTGCCGAGAAAGTGAGGAGCTGCTCGGGGGTGAGATTGGTGAGCATCCACGGTTCCGACAGCTCCAACAATCGGGGGACTGCGCCGTAACCCTTGATCCTGACATTTTGGGCGGCGCCGATGAGGATGAGGCCCTGGAGCTCGGAGCGGGCGAAGTCGCCGCCGGTCAACGTCTTTCGTGGTCTGGCCAGGGCGAGGGCGTTCGGCCCGTTGAGATATTGGAGCCCGGCCTCGAAGTAGGCACCGGCCGCGGAGTCCTGGATCGGGAAGGGGACAAAGAGGTCGATACCTCCGAGCACGTTGCCCAGCATCTCCTGGAAGCCGACGAACCCGGTGAGCACGTAACCCTCGAGAGGGAGCCCGGTGAGGTCGAGGAAGGTTTGGAACATCACCTCGGGCCCACCCAGCGCCAGGGCGGCATTGATCTTGCGACGGCCGATTCCGGGGACCGGGACATAGGCGTCGCGGGGCACCCCGACCACCGCACCACCGCCCGATCCGTCGAGACCGACGAAGTGGATGCTGTCCGCCCGGGTTCGGGCGGGGTCCTCACCAGGTCGGGCATCGGAGCCGACCACCGCCACCAGACGAGGGCCGGTCCCGTAGTAGGCAGGGACTCCCAGGTTGGGCCAGTTTCCCCCGACCACCCTCCACCCTGGCCCGTCGTCGACCGCCAGGAACAAGTCGCCTTCCATCTCAACGGTGGCGACACCCTGGCCATGGAAGATGGCCACCGAGGCGACTCCCGACATCGGGGTCTCGATTGCAGCGGGGGTGATCGAGTCGAGCACCACTTGGGGTGCGGGTGGTGGTTGGGAGATCCGCCCGGCGGCATAGTCGTAGAAGGCCTCGACCATTGCGGTCAGCTCCGGCGGGGCGCCGTCGACACCAAAGGGCGGGATAGTGGTCGTGGTTGGGGGGATGGTGGTCGTGGTGGTGGCCCGGGTCGTCGACGTCGTGGTCGACTCCACCGCAGCCTGGGCGGAGCAGGCCCCCACCACCAAAGTGACCATGGCGAACAGAATGAGCGGACGACGGCGCAAGGTGAACCTCAAAGACGGGGATCCCTTCCCGGGACCTGGTCGGCCACCCTAACCACGTCGAAATCCATAGGTGAAGCGGGGATTTGCCGCGCCAGTTTTACCCGGGGTGAATCGACGTTGTCGGGTGATGGCGGGCGGTGATCCGTGGTCGTCAGGGGTCTCCGCACCGGGAAGTTTTTTCTTGAACTCCCTCGACCCGGTGTAAGAATCCGAGACCACGGCTGTCTTCATCTCCGTAACCCATCAAGGAGGAAGACATGAGCAACCGTCGTATCGCCCTAATCATCGGTCTGGCCGTCCTGGTCGCCGGTGGCGGTGTCGCCGGCGTCATGCTGGCCAGGGCGGGGAGCACCACGGCTTCCCCGACAACCACCACCATTCCCGTCGAGGTAGCGGAGGACCCCGTCCTCGAGATCTTCGTCGACGAGAACTTGACCCCCGATGAGGCAACGGTTCCCGGTCTCGAGGAAGGCGACCCGCCCCGACCGGTGGGTCGCATCGTCTATGAGGACGGCGAGACCGCCGACCTGGTCCTCGGCGAGGTGATCGTCGCGGTGACCGATGACCAGCAGTTGAACGGCTTCCTGGCACGCCACGATGGCACCGTCCTCGACAGCTTCCCCGGGGAGGACGGCGAGCTCGACGAGTACCTGGTGTCAATCCCGGTCACCCCCGTCGATCCCGTCGAGGCCGCCGATGCCCTCCAGGCGGTGGAAGAGGGTCACCAGGGCGCCTATGCAGTAAGCGACCCCTACCTCCTCGCCATGATCCTGATCGCCGCCACCGAGAAGCTGGACCACGACATCGACATCGCCCTCAACTGGATGGCCGAGTCGGCGGGGATCACCGACGGGAACGTCAAAGAGGCACCTGACCGGGCGAACCCATTCTCCTGGAGCTATCTCAAGATCGGCGGGTCGGTCGATACTGGCGTCAGCGGAGCCTGGCAGCTGATCGACTTCTATGGCAAGGCCGACACCAAGGTGAAGATCGCTATCGCCGACGGCGGCTTCTTCGAGAACCCCGACTTCCCCGACGACCGCAAGATCCGTCTGGAAAGCTGGAACGTGAAGAACCCGGGGAAGTGCAGCGGTGGCAACGACTGCCCGTGGCATGGCACCGATGTTGCTCTCGCGGCAATGGCCAAGATCGACAACGGTTACGGCACCGCCGGTGTTGCCGGCCAGGTCGGATCCCTGATCGCAGTCCAGGCCCAGGGTGACTTCTGGACGAAGCTGCGCAAGATCAAGCGGGTAGTCGATGAGGAGCGGCCCGCGGTGGTCAACATGAGCTTCAGCTGGGAGGTCAAGACCTTCCGGGCAGCCTCCGAGTACTCCACCGACCGTCACCTCAAGGCGATGAAGAACGACGGCGCACTGGTCTTCTCCTCGGCGGGCAACGACGGCAAGAACGTCGACCAGGAGATCTGCATGGGGAACCACTGTTACGAGAGCCGGCTGACCATCCCCTGCGAGAGCAGGTATGCGGTCTGTGTCGGAGGCTACGACCAGTCGACGGCCTGGCTCCACGGGGGCTCCAATTACGGGCCCAAAGGCGGGGGCCGGAGCGTCCAGATATACGCTCCGTTTTGTGTGATCACCCCGTTCAACCCGGTGAACTCGGGTATCACCGACACCAAATGGACCTGCGGGACCTCGGTCTCGACGCCGTTCATGGCCGGGGCCGCCGCCCTGGTCAAGGCGGCCGACCCCAGCCTCGGTCCCGACCAGATCTGGGAGGTGTTGCGAAGCACCGCCCACATCGGCGGTCTTCACTTCCCCCATCACATACCCACCGAGAACCAGGTCCGGGTCAACGTGCTCGACGCGGTGGCCAAGGCGCTTGGCGCCGAGAAGACCGCTCCCGTGGTGACCATCACCTCCCCGGCCAGCGGCTACGAGGTCAGCGCTGCCGATTGGTACGAGGTTCACGGGACCGCCATCGACTTCAAAGGCCAGCCTCTGGCAATCACCTGGGAATCGAGTGTCGAAGGAGAGATCGGGACCGGCTTCGGCTCCCAATCGGTGTTCGAGCCGACCGCGGGCACCCACACCATCACCGCCCGAGCCACCGACGTCCTCGGCCAGGAAGGCTCGGCGACGATCACCATCGAGGTGATCGACCTGCCGCCGGTGATGTCGATCGCCTGGCCCACGCCGAACAGCCTGTTCTATGAGACCGAGAAGCTGACCTTTGTCGGTCTGAGCCTGGACCCCGACACCAACTCCAGTCTGCGCGACTGGGACGTCGAGTGGGAGATCAGTCGCAACGGCCAGGTGGTGCATGGAGTGGCGAGTCACACCGCGGCGATCCCCGGCGGCATTCTCAGCCCCGGCACCTACAAGGTGGTCTTCCGCGGCTACGACAGTGGGGGGATCGGTGAGGCCGAGCTCGAGTTCAAGGTGCTCAAGGTGGTGGGCAACCTGCCCACGGCGAAGATCACCACCCAGTTCAAGGAGGAGCCTTATGGGTACGGCGGAGGAGACGGGGTCAAGTTCACCCTGACCGGTGTGGGCACCGACATCGAAGACGGGGTCCTTCCCGGTACCAGCTTCCGTTGGCTGGCCGCGGCCGACAACGGCCACGTCGAGGTGCTGTGCACCGGGTCGACCTTCAAGGAGCCCGAGGAGCCCAAGGACTTCAACCCCGGTCTAGCCCCGCTGCCCCCGGTCGGCCCGGTGCTGCCCCCGGTTTTCGGAGTGATCCAGAACTGCAATAACACCGTGGTCGAGCTCGGACTGGCTCCCGGGGCGATCGGTCAAACCAAGTGGGCCATCGTCCTCGAGGTCAGCGACTCCGACGGCCAGGTGGGCCGTGACATCGCCGACGTCCACATCGTGTTCGTCGTGGCTTAATGCTCTCCGGCGTAAGTAGGTGCGCGAGTTTGGCCGTCGAACACCCACGTACTTACGACGGGGGCACTTAGCGGGGGCACCAAGGGGGTACACGCTGAGCACTGAGCCCCGGGGATGGTCCGCCTGAGAAGAGCGGGCCACCCCGAGGGCTCGCTGGTGTCAGCGCGGACAACCCACGGTGATGGTCACCGAGTCGTAACCGGTCGCCCCCGACGAGTCGGTGGCGGTGGCGGTGAGCACGTGCTCGATGGCGGGACATCCGGCTGACACTCGGAGAGAGACTTGGTTCCCGGATTGGCTGAGTCCGGTGTCGACGCTCGATGTCCAGGTGACCACCAGGTCGGGGTTCGGGTGGTAGGTCACGGTTGCCTCCGCCTGGATGGTCATGAAAGCGGTGGAGGACGTGTGGTGCGATCCATCCTCGGGGAGGATGATCGTCACCACCGGTGGCTGGCTGGTCGGGCCGGTGGTGGTCGTGGTCGGGGCCAGGGTGGTGGTGGGAGTCGGCGCGGTGGTCGTCGACGGCGCCGGCGCAGTCGTCGTGGTGGTAAGCGTCGTCGAGGTGGCGGAGCTGGTCGAGGTGGCGGAGCTGGTCGTGGTGGTGGTGGTGTCGGCTGTGGGGAGGGTGGTGGTGGTCGAATCCGCCACCGCGATGCCTTCGAGCATGGCGTCACCCAATTGGACTGCCCCGGCAATGCCCAGACCCGAGATCAGGATGAAGGTGGCGATCAGCATCCCCAACCTGGCGAGAAACCCGGGTCCTCCCTGTCCACTTCCCGGGCCCTCCACGTCCCAGCGGGATTCGATCTCGTCCCAGGTCCGGTCGTCGATCAGTGGGGGAGGAGGTATCGCTGCGTAGGCCGCCATGATCCGGGTGGGGGAGGCCACCCTCCGTTTGCGGCGCTGGCAGCTCTCGCAGCCTTCGACATGACGATCGACCGAACGCCTCAGGACCTCGTCCACCGGAGGAATCGAAGCCGGGTCGACCAGCTCGGCGAGGTCGCGACAATCGCTTCGCCGGATGAGGAGATAGGTGCCGATGGCGCTTCCTGCCCGCTCTTTCATCCGGTTGACCATCACCGAGGCGTTTCCTTTGCTCACCCCCATGACCTCGGCGATCTCGGCGCTCTCCAAGCCATGACGGAGGGTGAGATCGAGGACGGTGTAGGTGCGCTGGTCGAGGGCGGACGCCGCGTCCCAGACCAGCTCGGCCACTTCGGCCGCCCGAGCCGCCTCTTCGGGGTCACTGAACCGGTCGGGGTCGAGGATGCTGAGGAGAGGGCCCGGTGACTCCTCGGAAGGGGTCGGGTCGGACGGCGTCGACCGCTTCTCTCGCTCCAGACGGTTCAATGCCTGGTTGCGGGCGATGGTGTACAGCCAGGCACGGAACCGGCCCGGGTCGTCGAGTTGTTCGAGTCGTTGCATTGCCCTGACGAAGGTGTCCTGGGCCAGGTCCTCGGCCATTGCCTGGTCGCGGGTCATCCGGACCAGAAAGTCGTAGACCGGTGGCAGGTACCGCCGGTAGAGAACGGCGTACGCGTCTTTGTCACCAAGCCGAGCCGCCGCGGCAAGCTCGCCATCGGTGAGTGCGGTCATCGTCATGACATCGCGGTCCACAATACCGGGGGGCTACTGGCCCACTGGCCGGGCATCGAGTCTCCTCCATTCAGTTGGTTCATCATGTTGGGACCATCATCTTCAGAGGTCCTTACCGATAGCCGGCGTTCAGCCGGGCCGGACCACGAGGGGTAAGCGCTCAATGTTCGTCGTCGACCTGCCGATCTGAAGGTCAACCAATAAGGAAGAGCTCATCTCGACTCAGCCCGCAGCCGCGTCCCGCCGGACGGCTGCAATCCGAGCAGCCGCCATTCTCGTCGCGGTGACCGCTCTCGCCTTTGGCCTGGCCCTCATCGTCGGCCGGCCATTCGAGAACGTGGTCATCTCCGGCGTCCTCTACTCGTTCGCCGCCATCGGCTCGGGTTTGGTGCTGATCGGCGCGGCCCATGTCGCCCACCAAGGCTCCCGATTCGCCTGGACGATGATCGGCACCGGGATCGTCTCCTGGGGGATCGGGGAGGTGGTGTGGACGGTGCAGTCCGAAGTGGGTGAGATCCCGTACCCCGGGGTCGCCGACTTCTTCTATGTGGTCGGGTACCCGCTGATCCTGGCCGGGGTGATCGCCCTTCCCTATCTGCGTCCCGGGCGTTTCGAACGTGTCCGATTGGCGATCGACGCCGCGGCAGGTGCGGTGTCGTTGGCCGTGGTGATGTGGGTCATCTATCTCCATCAGGTGGTCGGGCCGGGGGTCGAGCCGGTGGAGAGCTTCCTCAACGTGGCCTATCCCTTTGGAGACGTTCTGCTGATCACTGCGCTGATGCTGATGGCGATGCGTCGGTCGGAGCACCGCCTCGACATCAGGGTCATCCTGCTCGCCGGGGCGATCGCATTGACCGCCGCCGCCGACGTGGCCTTCTCGCTGATGAGCGCTGCCGACGAATATGTCGAGTGGGGACGGCTCGACGGTGTCTGGCTGGTCGCCTATGCGTTGTTCGCCTTGGCCGCCTGGGGTGTCACCAGACCTTCGGCTTCCCAGGAGACCACCTACCGGTCGATGACCACCTGGCAGCTGGTGGCGCCGTACGGCGCGGTGGCCACACTGTTCCTGCTCCGGTTGATCACCAGTTCCGGAAACG
The DNA here is from genome assembly GCA_964479135.1 of uncultured Acidimicrobiaceae bacterium. Taxonomy (GTDB): domain Bacteria; phylum Actinomycetota; class Acidimicrobiia; order Spongiisociales; family ZC4RG35; genus ZC4RG35. Next base: position 6,891 of record CAYZKF010000013.1, on the reverse strand, counting down.
ACCTGCTGCTCAACTTCGCCACCACTGCGGTGGCAGTCCTCATCGTGGTCCGTCTCAACCTCTCGGTGCGGGAGAAGGGGGAGTTGCTCGCCCAACAGCGTGACGACCTCATTGCCTCGGTGTCACACGAGCTGAGGACCCCACTGACCGGGATACAGGGCTACTCCGACCTCCTCTCTGAGTCGTGGGAGATACTCAGCGACGACGACCGCAACGAGATGCTGGGCACCATCGGCGTCCAGGCCACGCAATTGGGCCGTATCGTCTCCGACCTGATCGATGTGTCCCGCGACCGGCTTCAGAACCTCGATCTGATCAGGGTCGATTGCAGCGCCGCAGGGATCGTCGACGAAGCGGTCGCCGCCTTGGGAGGAAAACACGGGATTCGGGTCGAGACCGAAGCCGATGCCCGGGTATGGGCCGAACCCGACCGGATACGACAGGTGCTGACCAATCTGATGACCAACGCGGTTCGCTACGGTGGCGACGAGATCCTGGTGACCGCGGCTCGGAGGGGCCAGGTCGTGGAATTCGCGGTTCACGACAACGGCGAGGGTGTGCCAGACAAATATCAGACCAAGATGTGGGAGCGGTTCGAGCGAGGCTTCCACACCCACAACGCCGGGTTGCAGGGGTCGGGTATCGGGCTTTCGGTAGCCAAAGACCTGGTCACCGCTCATGGCGGGACGATTCAATACCGGACGTCTGATCTCCTGGGAGGCGCCTGCTTCCAGTTCACCATCCCGGTCGCCCCGGAAGAGACGTCGCCGACGGGCTCCGACGACCTCGCCGTGGTGAACAGCGGGGGACCTGCCCGGGGTGGCGCCGACTCCGACTGATTGGCCGGCGTTTCCCGGGTCGAGCTATCGGAGTGTCGTTTTACCTGGGGGGATCGACCACATATTCTGGGAGGGTGATCGATATCGCTGACCTCTCTCTGTTAGCCGCAGCTCTGTTGACCTGGGTGGCCCTTGTCCATGTGGTGGTGGCGATGGGGGTGCGTCTCGGGGAGCTGGTCTGGTCGGGCCGCTACCCCCGGCTGCTCATCCCGTCGCTTCGCTGGCGGAGCTTCATTTATGCAGTCCTCCTGGTCCTCTCCGCATGGGTCGTCGGTGCCTACGGTGGAGCGTTTGCGCGATCCCCGGTCCCCGACGCCTGGATGATGTCCGCCGGATGGGCGGTTATGGCCTTTCTCTCCTTCGCCGCCATCTACTGCATCGCCCGGGGGAGCCGATGGGAACGGCTCCTCTTCCTTCCCATCACCGTCTTCGGCGCCGCCCTGGCCGGCTGGCTCACCTTCGCCTGACCGCCGATAGCCCGAGCGGGGTCGCCTGGAGACGGTTTAACAAGACCGATCGATCACCCAGGCTCTGAGCAGGCCGAGCCATTCGTGGCCGATCCGTGCCAGGTGTTGTGCCGGTCCGAGTCGAGGGTCGGCACCGATCCCGGCGATCAAACCGTCGTAGCAGCGGGAGAGCAGCATCCGGGCGCGGCTCAGGTGGTAGTCGGAGGTGACCATCGCCACCCGACTCCACCCGTGCTCGGCGGCAAGTTCGGCGATGAGTCGAGCCTCCCCGCGGGTGGTGTCGGGATCCGGTGTCGGACAGAACACCCGGGTCCGGTCGGAGCCGGCGCAGAGGACGTTGGCCTCGGGCCATCCCGGGTCGGTGCCGTTGGGTATCACCAGATGGGGCACCTCGCCGGATCCCACCAGTTGCAGGGCCGTCTCCAACCGTTCACCTCTTCCCCCGACGAAGAGCACTACAGCGTCGGGCTCGCCAACCGGGTCGGTGACCGGCCACACCAGGAGACGGGCGGTGGCGGAAACCACGACCAGAACAATGGCGATGGCCAGAGCCAGCAGACGTCGTCGCCTCATCGGTGCCGGGAAGCTACCCCTCACCGGGCGGTCCCGCCGACCGCTAGTGCACCGTCGACACCGGGCCCGACGGGTGGCCGGTGGGCAGTCGAGCGATCTGTCTGCGTAACCCGTGACCGTCTCCCGGCGTTTACCTCAATGGAACCGGGCCTGGGACCTGATCGAGGGAGAGAGTGTGAAAAGGCTGAGAAGCAAAGCGGTCGTCTTGACGGCGCTGGTGGGCCTTCTCGCCACGTCGGCGGTGGCTTTGGCCGCCGAGGGAGACGAGAAGGAAGACACCGTATTCAACTTCGGGTACGACCCCGAGTTGAAGGTCTTCGTCTGGGGGACGTCGTCCAACGACGGGGAGCTCGATTGCACTCTCGAGGGGGAGCACACCGTGGTCTATCTGGTCACCGACGGCGAGATCATGGTCGATCAGCTCTTCGGCGTCTCGATGGATCCTGTCGAATTCCCTTCCCGGGATGAGGAAGGCGATCCGGCGGCCTACAGCTCCGATGGCGAGTGTGCCCTTGGCGGTAGCGCGGTGTCCGGGCCCAACGGCCAGATCAACCATGGCATGTTCATGAAACTGTTCAACCAGGCGTACCAGGGCAAGGCCCGTGGCTGTGTGATCCGGCACCTCGCCCAGTCGGGTCTGGGCAAGGGAGATCAGCAGGTCAAGGTGGAAGACGCCGACCCTGATGCCGACCCGGTGGCCACCGGTGACACCGGGATCATCGACTTCGCCGGCGTCCTCGCCGACTGCGAACGAGGCAGCGGCAAAGGGAACGGGAAGGGCAACGGGAACGGCAACGGGAACGGCAACGGCAACGCCACAGGCCGTCCCGAGTCTCCGGGCAAGTCCGGTGCGGCTCCGGGGAAGAACCCGACCACTCCATAGAAAAGTCAGTCCCCACAAGAAGAGGGTGTGCCCGGATTCGGCAACGGGCACACCCTTTTCGACGCCGGCTCCTACTAGGGCCGACAACCCTCACCAATTCGTCACCGGTTGCCCGTAAGGTCGGGTCTGTGACGGCGCAAACCCCTATCGAGCTCGGTCGCTCCGTTGTGGTGGCACCAGGTGCGCCCGCACCCGAGCTCTGGGCAAACGTCACCAGGATGCGTATCGGTCCCGACCTCCTCGACGATCAGCGGCGTCTCGCCGAGATGGTCGTCGATCTGCAGCGACGATATGTCAACCGGGACCCAACCGTGTTCGAGCTCGCCGTTTCCGCTGACGACCTGGCAGCCGCCGAGACCACCGATGTCGCCCCCTACGACCTCGGTGGGGAGTTCACCTTTCTCAGGGAGAGGCTGGCCAAGGCGGTGTGGCACAACTCCTACGACGCCCGGACCGACCCGCCGGTGTGGTGGTGGGCACACAAGGCTGTGGCCCGTCTCGGCTACACCCTGGACGGTCCCGCCGATGTGCGTCGATCCGATGGCACCCCGATATGGATCGACGGAGGTCCCAGACAGCCGCTACATCTCGACCACCCGGTGATCCATCACGAGACCGTAGAGATGGGAAGGGACACCCCGGTGCCGTCCCCGACAGCTCCCGGTTTCGGACTTGCTCCCGATCAGCTCGAGGCTGTCTCCCATCCGGTGGGGCCGGCCCGGGTGATCGCCCCGGCCGGGTCGGGGAAGACCCGGGTCCTCATCTCGCGGGTGCGGCATCTCCTCGACGACCGGGGGATCGAGCCGGAGCTGCTCACCGCCCTGGCCTACAACCGTCGAGCCGCCGATGAGATGTCGGAGAGACTTGCCGGGGGAAGGCGGCTCAATGTTCGGACCATTCACTCCCTGGGATGGGAGATCCTGCGGATGGTCAAGCCGCATCTCCGGCTGATCGACGAGCGAGAGCAGAGACGTCGCCTCGAGCCGATCACCACCGCTCCGCCCCGGGCCAACACCGATGTCATCGGGCCTTACCTGGAGGCCCTCGACGAGGTGAGGATCGGGCTTCGCCACCCCGAGCTGGTCGAGGCCGAACGCGACGATGTCCCCGGCTTCGCCGAGGCCTTTCGGGTCTACCGCGACCGGCTTGACCAACGGGGCGAGGCCGACCACGCCGAACAGATCTATGGGGCCATCGAATCTCTATGCAAGCGGCCCGACCTCAGGGTCCATTGGCAGCGCCAGTGCCGCCACCTCCTCGTCGACGAGTTCCAGGACCTCACCCCCGCCTACCTCCTACTGATCCGCCTGGTGGCCGGGCCCGGGTTGAACGTTTTCGGGGTCGGCGACGACGACCAGGTGATCTACGGGTATGCCGGGGCCGACCCCGGGTTTCTCATCGACTTCGAGGAGTTGTTCCCCGGGGCAGGCTCCCACGCCCTCGAGGTCAACTATCGCTGCCCCGCCGACGTCGTCGAGTCGGCCTCCAACCTGCTCGGTCACAACCTCCGCCGGGTGGAGAAGACGATCCGGGCCGATTCGGTGGGCTCGGGTCTCGAGGTGGTCGTCGCCCCCGGAGACGATCTCGGGGCCCGAGCAACCAGCCGGGTGGAATTGCTCGTCTCCGACGGGGTGGCGCCGTCGTCGATCGCGGTGCTCTCGCGGGTCAACTCCAGTCTCTTGCCGGTCCATGTCACCCTGTCCCAAAATCGGGTCCCGTTCTCGAGTCCCTTGTCGCCGGCAATCCTCGACCGGACGCTGCTTCGGGCAGCCCTGGCATGGATCAGGGTGGCCCTCGACCCGGAGGCGATGAGCCGCAACGACCTCTACGAGGTGGTCCGACGCCCCGGCCGGGGCATCACCCGGCTGTTCGGCGAGTTGATCGGTGGCCGCCGCGGTCCCTTCTCCGTGGACGACCTTCTCGATCTGGGTCGGTCACTCGACGGTCGACGTGGCGACCGCTGGGCCCAATTCTGTGCCGACATCGCCACCGCCTCCCGAGCCACCACGTCGACCAAACATCTTCTCGACGTGTTGACCCGCCAGATCGGCCTCGACACTGCGGCCGATGCCCTGGACGCGGGCCGGACCCGAGCCGATCGGGCCGCTCAGGGAGACGACCTCACCGCGCTCCTAAGGGTGGCCGGGTCGGGGCCGGGTCCGGCGGAGTTCGAGCCCTGGCTTCGGGAGCGACTGGCGACACCCAATTCCCCTGATGGGGTGGTGCTCTCCACGATTCACCGGGTCAAAGGGCTGGAATGGGACCATGTCCTGGTATTCGGCGCCGACCGCGACACCATGCCCCATCGTCTCTCCGACGACGTCGAGGAGGAACGCCGGGTGTTCCATGTCGCCCTCACCAGAGCCCGGATCACCAGCACGATCTTTGCCGACCAGGATCGCCCATCCCGGTTCCTCGCCGAGATGGACGGGAGCGCCCCGATCCCGGTCGAGGCGCCACCGGAGCCGGCACGCCGTGTCGGCGTGCGCCGAGACCACCTCGTCTACGCCGGTGTCGGTGACGAGCTCACCCTGAGCGGCGGATATCGGGGCACCGTCGACGAAGTGCTCACCACCGGGGTTCTGGTCAAGCTGGCGGAGACCGGGGCGGTGATGGCGGTGTCCTTCGGTGAGAAGGTCACCCGCAGCGGTGTCACCGGACGTCTCGGCCCTGGTGGCGGTGCCCGCCCCGAAGTCGCCGAGCGACTCCGAGCCTGGCGTCTGGAACAGGCGAGAGCCCAGGGGGTGCCCGCCTTTGTGGTGTTCAACGACCGGACCTTGGAAGCCCTGGCCGCCCTCCGGCCTTCGACCGAGACTGCGCTGATCGAGGTGCCTGGGATCGGGCCGGCCAAGCTCGAGGCCTACGGGGACCAACTCCTCGACTTGCTCGCCACCGACTGATCCCGGCGGTTCTGTCACCCGCCCCTGCCACCCTGACCAACGATGAGCACATGGGTTGACAAATGGTTGCGGTTGACATTTGGTTGCGCGAGAATGAAACCATGGAGTTGCTGACCGCCCCCGAAGAGATGGCCCGTGACCTGGTGAGGTCGGCCGATGCCGACTGGGTCCGCCACCTGATCGACGCTCTCGATCAGGAGGTCCGCACCGAGCCGCTGCGCCGCACCATCAAGCTGTGGGATTTGTCTAACGCCGCGGCCGCCCGGCTCTTCGGGGTGAGCCGCCAGGCCTTCTCCAAGTGGTTGGCAGGAGGCCCTCCCGCCAACCGGGCCGACGACGTCGCCAGGGTGGCGTCGATCACCGACCTCCTCGACCGGTATGTGAAACGGGAGCGGATCCCCGCCGTGGTCCGTCGCCCGGCGCCGATCCTCGGAGGGAGATCGATCATCGAGATGGTGGGGGGCGGCGAATATGCCGAGGCCGCCGTCTCGGTTGGGAAGATGTTCGACCTGGGGCGGCTCCAGCCTTGAACCCGGTGACGATGAGATTGACCGACGGTCATCATTGGCTGCGGGTCGCCGACCCGGGATGGAGTGACCCTCTCGACCCGGGGTTCGCACGGGACCGGGGTGGCAGGTGGAATCCGCCGGGGTCCTTCCCCACCCTTTACCTCAACGAGGACATCCACACGGCGAGGGCGCAGGTGACCAAGCTTCTCCAAGGGTCGCCGGTAGAGCCGGTTGATCTCGACCCGGGATTCGACCTGGTGATGGCCACCCTGCCACGGGATCAGACGGTGGCCGACGCCGCTACCGACCGTGGGCTGGAGAGTCTCCGGTTGCCGGTCACCTACCCCCGTCATGCCAATGGCCGTCCGGTACTCCACCAGGTGTGCCAGCCGGTGGGGGAGTCGGTGCACCAGACCGGTCTGCGAGGGGTCTACTCCCGATCTGCAGCGACCACCGATGGTTCGGGTCGTGAGCTCGCCTGGTACCCGGCCCGCCCGACCTCGACTGCGAATCTGGTGGAGAGACGTCGTTTCGCCGACTGGTGGTACGAGGTTGACTCTCGGAACCTCAGGTAGTGGCGACCCGTATGCGGGAGGAATCCTCTCGGGTTGGCCCGCGCCACCGATGACCTGGTGAACTCGAGAGGTTTTGACCCGTATCCGGGCCTAGGTACCTGAGGTTCGCCGACTCAGTCCTCGTCGTCCCCGTCGCCGTTCTCGT
>CAYZKF010000012.1:14338-17019 GCA_964479135.1 uncultured Acidimicrobiaceae bacterium | reverse complement strand
AGCGGACTGTCGGACTCCGATCCGAAGACGATGCGATCCCCCCACATCCGCCCCTCCCGGCGGGCCATCATCGGAGGGGCCCAACCAGGTGCGACCACAGCAACCAGACGGTGGGGGTCCTCACCGAATAGAACGACGGGGTCCTCGGTCTCGAGGACGGCACCAACGCCGGAGGCGATGCAGATTTCGGCGATGGCCACGGCCAGGCCCCCGTCGGAGACGTCGTGCAACACCGGGACGAGATGGGCCAGGTCGACGGCGATCCCAACGATGAGGGCGGCGGTCACCGGGTCGGGTGCGGTGGGTCTCCCCCCCGGTGGCCCGGCCAGCCGCTGCACATAAGAACCAGCAAGATTGTCGGTCTGGTCGGGGCCGATCACCCAGATCTCCATGCCGGACTTTGCCCGGTCCAGCCGGGGCGGGTCGGCCGGCATCGGGTCGGCGAGACCGAGCATCCCGACCACCGGGGTCGGATGGATGTCGGTGCCGTCGGTCTCGTTGTAGAACGACACGTTTCCGCCCACCACAGGTACCCCCAACGCCTCGCACGCCTCGGCGATCCCCTCGACGGTCTCGATGAGCTCCCACATCACCTCGGGTTTCTCCGGGTTGCCCAGATTGAGGTTGTCGACGAGTGCGATGGGTCGGGCCCCGGTGACCGCCACGTTGAGGGCTGCCTCGTAGACGACACGGCCAGCTCCACGACGTGGGTCCAGGTAGCAGAGACGTCCGTTCCCGTCGGTGGACACCGCCAGTGCCTTGTCGGTCCCGGTGACCCGGAGCAGAGTGCCGTCTCCACCGGGCCCGACCACGGTGTTGAGGAAAAGCATGTGGTCGTATTGCTCGTGCACCCAGGCCGATGAGCCCACCCCCGGGTCGGCGAGGAGAGCGAGGAGGGTGTCGACTGGGCCGGTCTCTACAGGTTTCAAGTCTCGGGCCCAAACCTCGTCGAGCCAATCCGGGCGGGTCGAAGGCCGGTGGTATCGGGGGGCGTCGTCGGCCAGCGAGGCGGCGGGGATCTCGGCGACCAACTCCCCGTTGTGACGGACCTCGAGGGTCCCTCCCGCCCTCACCCGACCCACCACCGCCGAGTCGATCTCCCACTTGTCGGCGACGGCGAGGACCTCGTCGACCTGGTCGGGATGGACAAAAGCCATCATCCGCTCCTGTGACTCCGACATGAGAAGTTCGGGGGCGGTCATCCCCGTTTCCCGGACGTGTACTGCGTCGAGGTCCACTTCCATGCCGACGCCGGCCCGTCCCGCCGGCTCCGATGTGGCACAGGACAACCCGGCCGCCCCGAGGTCCTGGACTCCGGCGACGAGGCCTCGTTGGAAGAGCTCGAGACAGGCTTCGATCAGCTTCTTCTCCTCGAAGGGATCCCCGACCTGGACACTGGGGCGTTTCGAGGCCGCTTCTTCGTCGAAGGAGGCCGAGGCCAGCACCGAAGCCCCGCCGATCCCGTCCCGACCGGTGGCGTTCCCGAGGAGAACCGCCACATTGCCCGGCTCGCCGGCGGTGCCGAGGACCAGTTGGTCGCGGTGCATGAGACCCAGGCACATCACGTTGACCAGCGGGTTTCCGGTGTAGCAGTCGTCGAACTCGACTTCGCCCCCCACCGTGGGCACACCGACCGCATTCCCGTACCCGGCTATCCCGGCGACGACACCCTGGAACAGATAACGGTTCTTCGGGTTGTCGAGGGGACCGAACCGGATTTGGTCCCAAAGGGCGACAGGACGGGCCCCCATGGTGAAGACGTCCCTGAGGATGCCACCCACCCCGGTGGCCGCCCCCTGGTAGGGCTCGACGAAAGAGGGGTGGTTGTGGCTCTCGATACGGAGGGCGGCGAGCCAGCCCCCACCGATGTCGACCACCCCGGCATTCTCTCCGGGGCCGACCACCACCCACGGCGCTTCGGTGGGGAATCGGCCGAGATGGGCCCGCGACGACTTGTAGGAGCAGTGTTCCGACCACATCACCGAGTACATGGCGAGTTCGGCGGGCCGGGGCGGGCGGCCGAGGATATCGACGACCCGTTGGTACTCCTCGTCGGTCATCCCCAACCTGTGATGGACAGACCCTGCGGTCGAGGTCACGCCGGGACCAACGACCGGAGGAAGCCTTCGAGGAGGACGAGACCGTCGACCGAGCCGAGGACAGGGTCGCTCGCCCGCTCGGGGTGGGGCATCACCCCCACCACGTTCCCCGCCGGGTTGGAGACGGCGGCCGCTCTCTCCTGGGAACCGTTGGGATCCCCGACGTAGCGGAGGGCGACCCTTCCCGACTGGCCCGGATCGACCCAGTTGCCTTCGTAGGAGTTGAGGGGAATCCGGATTTTCTGTCCCAAGGTGGCCGCCCGGGTGAGGACAGTGTCGGTGTCGACGACTTCCACATCGACGAACCGGCAGATGAAAGAGAGGTCGCGGTTGGCGATGAGGGCGCCGGGAAGGAGGCCGGCCTCGCAGAGAACCTGGAACCCGTTGCAGACTCCGAGGACCGGAGCACCGGCTTGGGCCATTCGATTCACCTCTGCCATAACCGGGGAGAACCGGGCGATGGCACCGGTGCGCAGGGCGTCGCCGTGGGCGAAGCCCCCGGGGAGGATCACCCCGTCGAAGTCGGAGAGGTCGGTCTCCCGATGCCACACCAGGGTGGCTTCACCGCCCAGTGTCTCGATG
>CAYZKF010000012.1:0-14328 GCA_964479135.1 uncultured Acidimicrobiaceae bacterium | reverse complement strand
GCATCGTTCCGGCACACGGGGTCAGGCAGGGAAGGCGCGGCTCCTCGGGGTGCGTGGGATACACGCCCAGGCCGACGATGACCCGGACCACGTCGTGTTCACAATTGCTTCCCGGGAAGACCACCACCGCTGTTTTCACCCCATCACCTCGATGTCGAAGTCCTCGAGGACCGGGTTGGCGAGGAGTTGACGACACATCTCCTCGACTCTCGATGCGACCAGCTCCCCATCGTCCCCGGCAACCTCCATGTGAATCACACGGTTCATCCTCACCTCGGAGACCTCGGTGAAGCCCAGGTCATGGAGGGCCCTCCTCACGGTGGTTCCTTCCGGGTCGGCGATCTCGGGTCTTCGGTTGATGGTCACCGTCACCCTCATCGGGCCACGTACTCCGAGAAGTCGGACCCGGTGATCCTCTCGTACGCCTCGATGTAGCGCTCCCTGGTCCCGGCGACGATCTCGTCGGGAAGGTCCGGTGGCGGCGGCGTCTTGTCCCAGGGCTGGGCTTCGAGCCACTCCCGGACGTACTGTTTGTCGAATGAGGGGACCTCATTCCCCGGGGCCCACTGGTCGGCCGGCCAGTACCGCGACGAGTCCGGGGTGAGGACCTCGTCGATGAGGAGCAACTCCCCGTCGGCGAACCCGAACTCGAACTTGGTATCGGCGAGGATGACTCCTTTGCCCGCGGCATAACCCGCCGCCCGCTGGTAGATGTCGATCGAGCGTCGACGCAGCTCCTCGAAGAGATCGTCACCGAGCAGCCGACGTGTGGCCTCTTCGGTGATGTTGACGTCGTGCCCGGTGGCCTCCTTGGTCGCCGGGGTGAAGATCGGCTCGGGGAGCCGGTCGGCGAGTCGGAGCCCGGTAGGGAGATGTTCGGTGGTTGGCCCACCACCGTCGCGATACTCCCGCCACGACGAGCCGTATAGGTAGCCCCGAACCACACATTCGACCGGCACCACCTCGGCCCTCCGGACCACCATCGCCCTCCCGGCCAGGCTGGAGCGGTCTTCGTCGGTCAACCCTTCGACATCGGTGAGATCGATGCCGACCAGATGGTTGGGAACGTCGAGGTAGTCGAAGAAGTGGAGGCTGAGCCCGGTGAGCACTTTCCCTTTGTCGGGGATAGTCTGGTTGAGGATTATGTCGTAGGCCGAGATTCGGTCGGTGGCGACAAAAAGGAGATTCTCCCGATCGATTTCGTAGATCTCTCGCACCTTGCCCGATGCGATGTGGGGTAGGGCCAGCACGCGGCGAGATCGTAGCCGACCGCCGAAAGGGGCCGAAGTCCCCTGGTGGCGCCAGTGGGGAATGCCCAGTCTTGGTATGAGAAAGGAGAGCCGATGAAAGTTCGAGAACTGATGACAACCGACGTGATCACCGTCGGTCCCGACTTCTCACTCAAGGAGGCGGCGAGGAGGATGCTGGATGCCGGGGTCAGCGGGTTGCCGGTCACTGACGAGGAGGGAGCGGTGATCGGGATCATTACCGAGGCCGACTTCGTCGCCGGGGAGGCCGATCGGCGGACCAAACAACGGGCAGGTCTCCTCCGGTTCCTGGTGAATCGCCAGGAGATCCCTTCCGGGGAGCGGAACGTAGGTGACGTTATGACCCGCCCGGTGGTCACGGTCGCCCCTGATGTCGACCACGCCGAGGCTGCCCGGATCATGGAGAGGGAGAATGTCAAGCGACTGCCTGTGGTCGACGGAGACCGTTTGGTCGGGCTTCTCGCCCGGGCCGACATGCTCCGCGCCTTCACTCGGGCCGATCAGGACATCATCGACGAGATCACCAACTACGTGATGACCAGCGTGCTTTGGCTCGACCCGTCCAAGATTCAGGTGGAGTCTGTGGAGGGCAACGTCACCCTTGGCGGACGGCTGGAGAACCGTTCCGACGTCGCTCTGCTCCTGGAGTTGACCAAACGGCTCGACGGAGTGGCTTCGGTGAGCGACAACCTGAGCTGGGAATACGACAACACCAGAGGCGAGTCCTCCTCGCTGCCCCCCGGTTTCCACCGGCCCAACTGGTAGGCCGATGCTGCGGGGTGATGCTCCACGATCGATCTAGTGGTGCGTCTGCGAAACAATGAGGCGGTCTCTCCGGCCCTCGACGCCCCTGGCTGCGTCCAAAATCCTCGAAGCAGCTCCCGGCTGCGACTGCGGTTTTCTCCTTGCCAGATGACGCCGATGGCTCGGAGACACCGCGCCCCTGTTTCACAGACACACCACTAGCATCGTCGGGCTTGACTCTCATCAAGTACGTCCTTTTTCATCCCTTCCGGGTTGTGGTGATCCTGGTGCTCGGCGGGGTACTCGGGCTTTCGGCGTTCTACCTGTATCAATTGACCTCGACCCTCGACGCAGTCGCCGTCGAGGATTTCAACCCCGAGTCTGCCCGCGAGGCCATAGTCGAAGGGCCGGCTGATGGACCGCCGGGCACCTTGATCTACGACATCGACCTCGAGCCTGATCCCGAGCCCAGGGACCCCAGATTCCAGTACCCCACGGCCTACGGGGTGCCGATTCCCGATGGCGAGTTCGACTCGTATCTCCTCCTCGGCACCGACGCGTCAGGGTTCCTCGCCGACGCCATCATCTTCGCCCTCCAGCCGACCAAAGGCGGGTCCCCGATAATGGTCAGCCTGCCCCGGGACCTCTACGTGTGGAACCTGTGCAAGAACAGATTCACCCGGCTCAACGAGGGATTGGGGGGATGTCCCGGGAAGGCATCAGGGTCGGAGTTGATGGCGATCATGGTTGAGGACTACACCGGGATCCCGGTCGACCACCTGGCCCGGATCAACTTCGACGGGTTCGCCAGGGTGGTCGATGTCATGGGGGGGATCACGGTGTGTGTCGACTATCCGACCCGGGATGCCAACGCCCATCTCGAGATAGGCGAGCCCGGTTGTCAGGTGGTGAGTGGCGCCGTCGCCTTGGCCTGGGTCCGCTCCCGGAGCACCGAACAATTCATCGATGGACAGTGGAGGCGGGTGGCCGCCTCCGACTTTGCCCGTCAACGACGTCAACAGGACGTTCTCTTCCAACTTGCCGGCAAGGCCGCCGGGTTCTCGTCGCCAGCCACCTTGGCCACCAGGCTGAGCGCGGTGGCCAACTCGGTGCGACTCGACTCGTCGTGGAGCTTCACCCAGGCGGTGGCTGCGGGGTGGCGCTATCGGGGAATCAGCCGGGATTCGGTTCGCCGCTTCACCGTGGAGGCGACCAACTTCCGCACCCCTCAGCGCGCCCTGGTCCTGATTCCCGATCGAACTTTCACCGAGCAACTCAGCGAGGTCTACCCACTCGACGGGATCATCGGCTCAGAGCCTGATGCTGTGAGCGGACACTGGATCCCCGACAACCCGGTTTCGGGTCAAGGCGGGCCCCGAGCGGTGGTGTAGGTATGGCCGAGGCGGCTGGTCCACTGGTGGACGCCGGGGCGGAGACGCCGGTAATGCCACGGGCTGTGGTGCTTGAGCATGTGGTGGTGACGGCACAGGGGGGCGAGGTTGGGTACGCAGGTGCGACCCCCCTTGGCTCGGTCTCGGATGTGGTCGAGGTCACATTGGTAGGAGGGCATCCGACAGCCGGGGAAGACGCAGGTTGGTGACAGAGCCCTGACCTGGTGTGCCTGCGACGCGGCGGGCCGCCGTTTCAGGGTCCCGGTCGCCAGTGGGTCGCCTCCTTCGGTGACCGTGTAGACCCAACGTGCGTCGTGTTGCTCGTCGACCACACGACGGGCGATCTCGGCGGTGACCGGGCCCCAACCGGGGAGGTGCCCGGGGGAGTCGGTCAGCCCGACCAGCGTTGTCAGCTCAACCGTGATGTCCACCTGGGCTCGGCCACCTTCGTCCACACCGGTGGGGGGTTGGTGGCAGGCGAGGAGATCCAAGAGCACGTCGGCGCGCCTCTGGTCCGGGGTGCGGTGATCGTCGGGAGTCTTGGCTTTGCGGGCGAGGCGGTAGATCTTCCGTCTGATGGCAGCGACCCGCTCGGCGGGGACCGAATAGAGACCGAGGTTGGCGGTCCCGTCGGGGTTCGCCGAGACGACCAGCCGGCGTTCCTCGAGTGCGGCCTCCAATCGCACTCCGGCATCGGCGGGGTCGGCCTCGATGCACAGCTTCCGGAGGCGGGCCTGCAATTGGCCAGTGGTGAGCTTGGGGGCGGTGTCGATGATCCTGTCGATGACGGCGGCGGCGGTATCAGGTTCGAGATGGTCGGTGCCGTGGACGAGGACCCCTGCGCGACGTCGGTCGATCTTGCCGGCATGGAGTGCCACCCAGACCTTAGGTAGGCGCTCCAGGGCCACGGCCATGGAGAACTCGGTCTCACCGGCCCGGCGTGTCAGGTGCAGGGCGGTGGCGATCTCGTCGGTGGCGTAGTCGACAAAGTCTGACGACCTTTCCCACCCGGGTCCGACGCTCCGGGCGATTTCCGTCATATCGGCGTAGACATCGGCGTCGTAGTGGGCCCGCATCCTCGCCCGGGCCTTCATCAACCGGACCAATTCGAAACCCGAGAGCCTGGTTCTGTCGACCGATGAGAGGAGTGCGGCCAGATAAGGGCCGGGCGGGATCGAGTCGAGGTTGGACGGCAGGACTTGGCTGTCGTCCCAGGACATCCAGTTTCGTTCCTTCTCGCTCTTCGGCTGCTTCGGCGAAGCCTCGATCTCGGCGAGAACAGCCAACTCGGCGGCTTCGGCGATGCGGTCTTCACGTTCGAGATCGAACATGAGTTCGATGATACCAAGCAGCTGTGACAATTGTCAAGCAATGTAAACCAGTATGTTACATCGGAGGTTGGCGGGCCTCGGCCGACCGCTAGCGAGGGCTCGGGCTCAAAGCCTGAGGCTGTGGAGACGCGAGAACACAACCTCTGAGCCGGTGGCCACCCGCCCGGTGTCGAACCACGAGGCGAGGTGGTCGTCGGGCACCTCCAGGTCGGGGTCGGCGGCGAGCAGGTCCCGGAGGTGACCCTCCCCATCCCACACCCGCATGGCGTGGCCCTGCACTACCCGATAAGCCTGGTCCCGGGTCATCCCCGACTCGACCAGCCCGAGAAGGACCGCCTGGCTGAACACCAGGCCGTTGCTCGCCTCCAGGTTGGCCGCCATCCGCTCCCCATCCACCTCGAGACTCTCGACCAGCCCGGTCAGCTTGACCAGCATGTAGTGGAGGCAGATCGAGGCGTCGGGGAGGACCACCCGCTCGGCCGAGGAGTGGGAAATGTCCCTCTCGTGCCACAGGGCGACGTTTTCCAGTCCCACCTGGGAATATCCCCGGAGGAGCCGGGCCATCCCGGTGAGCCGCTCGGAGAGGATCGGATTGCGTTTGTGGGGCATCGCCGAAGACCCCTTCTGGCCTTTGCCAAAACTCTCCCGGACTTCACCGACCTCCGATCGCTGGAGGTGTCGGATCTCGGTGGCGCCCCTCTCCACCATGGCCCCGACCACGGCCAGCGTTGTCAGGAATTGGGCGTGACGGTCCCGGGCGGTCACCTGGGTGGACGCCGGCTCGACCGCCAACCCCAAGGCTCCACAGACGTGGGCCTCGACTTGTGGGGGGACATGGGCGTAGCTGCCCACCGCACCCGACACCTTTCCCACCGCAACAGCTTCTCTGGCGTCGAGCAAACGGCGGTGCCCCCGGGCCAGCTCGAATGCCCAACCGGCCATCTTCAGCCCGAAGGTGGTGGGCTCGGCCCAGATCCCGTGGGTCCGGCCGATCATGGATGTTTCCCGGTGTTCGACGGCCCGGGCTCGGACGACGTCGAACAGGGCGGTGACCGACTCGAGCAGCAGATCGGAGGCCTCGGAGAGCTGGACTCCGCTGGCGGTGTCGAGGACATCGGATGAGGTGAGGCCGTAATGGACCCAAGCAGCGGCGTCGTCCCCCGCGCCGGTGCCGAGGAGGTCGACGAAGGCCGCCAGGTCGTGGTTGGTGACCGCTTCGCGCTCGGCGACCGCCGCCGGCGTCGGGCAGGGAGCCGAGTCCACGGCTGCCGCCGTCCCTTGGGGCACTTTGCCCAGGATCTCCCAGGCCTCGAGGGCGAGCACCTCGACGCGCTTGAGAACCTCGAGGCGGTGGTCCTCGGACCAGATAGCCCCCATCTCGGGGAGGGTGTATCTCGCGATCACGACTCGCATATTGGCAGGCCGGTTACCGTCGCATCTCCTTATGAGGCGTCTCACCATCGATCAGGCACGGCGCTACGCATTGGCTGCCCAGGGCTTCACCGAGAAGCGGCCGACGGGAATGGTCGATGTACGCCACTTCCGACGGGTACTCGACCGGATAGGGGTGGTTCAGCTCGACTCGGTGAACGTCTTCGCCCGGACCCATTACCTGCCCTTCTTCAGCCGTCTCGGCAACTACCGCCGCCACCATCTGGACCAGTGGATCTGGGGCTCGGGGGAGATGTTCGAGTACTGGGCCCACATGGCCTCGGTGGTCCCCACCCCGACCCATCACCTCTTTCGTTGGCGCATGGAGAGATCGGGGGTGTGGAGCGGGTTCCAGAAGGTCCTGGACGAGAAGCCCGACTACGTGGATCGGGTGCTCGACCAGGTCAGGGAGCGGGGCCCGATACAAACCAGCGACCTCGAGGACCCGGGGGCGAAGCGGGGCGAAGACGCCATGTGGAACTGGAACGAGGGAAAGATGGCTCTCGAGTACCTGTTCGTCAAGGGTGTGGTCACCGCGGCGGGGCGCCCCAACTTCACCCGTCTCTATGATCTGAGCGAGAGGGTGATCCCTTCGAAGCATCTGGAGACGCCCTCCCCCGAACCTTCCAACGCCCAGAGCCAGTTGCTCATGATGTCGGCCCGGGCGTTGGGGGTGGGCACCGCAGACGACCTCGGTGACTACTTTCGAATCCGGATGCCCGAGGCCAGGCCGCTCATCGAGAAGCTGGCGGCGCGCGGTGATCTCACCGAAGTCGAGGTCGAAGGTTGGGACAAGCCCGCCTACCTCCACCCCGAGGCGACCCTTCCCCGGAAGGCATCGGGCACCGCCCTGCTCTCGCCGTTCGACAACCTGATCTTTTTCCGGGACCGGGTGGAGCGGCTCTGGGACTTCCACTATCGGATCGAGATCTACGTCCCCGAGCCGAAGCGGGTGTACGGCTATTACGTACTCCCCTTTCTCTACGAGGGGGATCTGGTGGGGAGAGTGGATCTCAAGAGCGACCGCAAGGGTGGAGCGCTCCTGGTGAGGGGCGCTTTCGCCGAGCCCGGCGTCGACCGGATGGCCGTGGGACGCGCCCTACGTGACGAGCTGGAGTCGGTGGCTTCCTGGCTCGGCCTCGCCGATGTCAAGGTGACCCCCAACGGCGACCTGGCAAGTTATCTCTGACGGAGGCTCGCCCCCGGCCCATCGCCCGTATCTGGCGGGCCTGCATCGGGCCAGGCGGCGATGCACACTCGGTTGCCGGCTTGATCGGCCAGTATCCACCACCGAGGCGCTTCGGAGTCGTCGACGACCCGACCGCCTGCCGCAAGCGCCGCGGCGAGACGTCGCTCGGCATACTCGTTGGCTACGGACACGTCGACGTGCATCGCGTGGCTGAGCGGTTTTGCGGAGTCCAGCTCCTGCATCCAGACCGTGGATCCGTGGCCGAGCGGGTCGACGGCGTTGTCGTCGGCCATCGGGGCGTAGCCGAGTACCGCCCGCCAGAAGCCAACGTCGACCGCGTCGGGCTTTGCCGCGACAGCTAGCTGCATCTCCTGCACGGCCATCCGGTCGGGACTGGCGTCATGGGTCCGGGCGATTGCGGACACGGCGCGCGCAAGCTCGACGTGCCGCCGCTCGAGTTGCCAGAGGTCGCGAGTCAGCCGAACAGTGAGGCGGTCGGATGCCACCGTCATCATGATCCCCGGCTCCATTTCCGGGACGCCGGCCACCGCCTCCGCCAACCGCGCTGCCTCGACCAGGGACCCGACTGTGAACACCGCGGTGGCACCGCCGTGCAGGACCACCCAGTCTTCGACGCCATCCGCGCCGAGGAACTCCCGCCAGCCCTGTTCACTCACGCCGTACCTCCGATCCGGACGCTGACCCGGAATCGAGATGTGCCACCCCTGCGGCCGGGTAGAAACGCGCCCCCTGTGTCAGAGACTGGCCGAGTCATCATGGGGGGCCCTGAACCCTCGGATCAGGTTTGATACGTGCTGTATCAGCTTCCAGACGAGCCATGTAGACGCGACACCGACTGCGCCGTTCAGTGCTCCGACGACAAACCCAACGGTCCAAATCCGGACGGCCGAAAGAGCAGGGTCGCCACCAACGCTGAGGATGACGGACCATATGACACCGATCACCGGTATGGACCACCAGCGATACCTGGGCACCAGGCCGCCGATCACTCCGAGAAGGATCATGGTCGGAATCATGATTCCTCGACACCATAGGACCCCCCGTTTCGACGTTGAGCGGCGGTGAGACCGCTGGCACGCTCAAGCCTGGCTCTTCGATGCGATCCTGGTCCGCATCACGCAGTGGTTCTTCCCTTTGGGCCGCTGGTACTCGAAGCCGGCTTGTTCGAAGAGGCTTCGGGTGCCGTTGTACAGGAACGATGCGTTTGCCTTCTTCCCCTCGGTGTCGTACGGGTACCCCTCCACGAGGCCACCACCCGCTTCGGCGATCAGGTTCAGCGCACCCCGCAGTGCAGCAGCCGATACCCCTTCGCGCCGATAGTCCCGGTCGACGAAGAAGCAGGTGAGCCGGTAGTCCGGGGGCTCGACGAGCCCGGCGTCGTACTCCTTGCGGTGAGAGATGCTCGGCAACTCTTCCGGCGTGCCGTACTGGCACCACCCGATAGCGCGGTCAACGTCGAAGACCAGCGCGGCGTGTGCCTGATCCTCGTTCACTAGTCGCTGCTTCAGGGTGCGATTGCCCTCAACGCTCTGTCCCTTGTCCGGGAACTTCGGGTGGAACGACAGACACCAACAACCGCCCCAGACACCGTTGTGCCGCTCGACCAGCTGGGCAAAGGCGTCCCAGGTGTCGCGGCGAAGCGCTTTGACCGTGTACTCGGCCACGGCAGCAGGGTATATCCAATAGCGGACAGTGGGGGTCCGTTATGTCGGCTGCCTGGCGAATCCAATCGAGGATGGACGGCCCTTCCCCGTTTGTGTCATGCGCGGAGGTGGGCCCGGCTCCCGGAGCCGGCCTCCGACCACATCTCGTCGAGTCGGTCGGCTCCGGGCGGTTGCCCTCTCAGGTGAATGCGTCGAGGCCGGTGATCGTCTGACCCATCACCAGGGTGTGGATCTCGTTGGTCCCCTCGTAGGTGTACACCGTCTCCAGGTTGGCCATGTGACGGAACACCGGGTACTCCAGGGTGATCCCGTTGGCCCCGAGCACCGAACGGGCGGTGCGTGCCACCTCTAGGGCGTTGCGGACATTGTCGAACTTCCCGAATGAGACCTGCTCGGGAGTGAGAGACCCGCCGTCTTTGCGCCGGCCGAGATGGAGGGCGAGCAGGGTCCCCCGCTGCACCGCCACCATCATCTCGACCAGTTTGGCCTGGGTCAGCTGGAACGAGGCGATCGGCCGGTTGAACTGGATTCGCTCCTTTGCGTATGCCAAGGCGGTCTCGTAACAGGATCGGGCCGAGCCCATCGCCCCGAAGACGATCCCGAAACGGGCTTCGTTTAGACAGGAGAGGGGCCCACGCATCGACGAGACCCCGGGTAGGACGAACTCATCCGGGACCCGGACGTCATCGAGGATCAGCTCGGAGGTCACCGAGGCCCGAAGCGACGCCTTCCTCTTGATCTCGGGGGCGGAGAACCCGGTGGTGTCGGTGGGGACGATGAACCCCCGGATCCCTTCGTCGGTCCGCGCCCAGACGATGGCGATGTCGGCTACCGAGCCGTTGGTGATCCACATCTTGGAGCCGTTGATCACCCAGTCACCACCGTCGCGTTTCGCCGCGGTCCTCATCGAGGCCGGGTCGGAGCCGGAGTCGGCCTCGGTGAGCCCGAAGCAACCGATCACCTCCCCCGTCGCCATCCTGGGGAGCCAGGTCTGCTTCTGCTCCTCCGACCCGAACTTCCAGATGGGGAACATGGCCAACGAGCCTTGGACCGAGACGAAAGACCGGATCCCCGAGTCACCTGCCTCGAGCTCCATCGATGCCAGACCGTAGGCAGTGGCCGAGGTCCCGGCACACCCATAACCCTCTAGATGCATGCCCAGCATTCCCAAGTCCCCGAAAGCCTTGGCCAGATCGGCCACCGGGATCTTCCCCTCGTCCCACCAGTCACCAACGTTGGGGGTGATCTCCTTTTCGACGAAGCCACGGACGGTGTCTCTGAGCAGGATCTCCTCGTCACTGAGTAGCGAGTCGATGTCGAGGAAGTCGTGCGGGTCGGGTTTGGCGAAGGAGATCTCGCTCATGTCGCGAGGATGGTATCGGCTCTCAACCGGCCAGAGTTCTGGCGGCCAGGTCGGCGCGGTAGTCGGCCAATTTCCTGCGGAGGTCGTCGTCGCTCAGAGCGAGGATGGCCACGGCGAGTAGGGCTGCGTTGGTCGAACCGTCGACTGCCACGGTGGCCACCGGGATTCCGGTGGGCATCTGGACCGTGGAGAGGAGGGCGTCCATACCGTCCAGCGATGCGGACAGGGGGACTCCGATCACGGGGAGCAGCGACTTGGCCGCCATCACCCCCGCCAGATGGGCCGCCTTGCCGGCACCGGCGATGATCACCTCGAAGCCCTGTTCGGTGGCCGTGGCGGCAAACTCGATGGCCTCGTCGGGTGTCTTGTGAGCAGAGAGGACACGTGTCACGTGTTCCACCCCGAACTGCTCCAGGGTCTGGCCGGCCTTCTCCATGATCGGCCGGTCCGACCCAGAGCCCATGACTATGGCGACTTTGTGGATCATGGGCCGGGACGGTAACCGTTCGGGCCAGAATGGGCAGGTGCGTGGCTTCCTCGTCGATGTGACTCCCCTCCGCACCAGCAGTTCCTACCGGCATCTATGGGCCGGCGGCGCCCTCACCGGTATCGGGTCGGCCCTGGTCGCGGTGGTGGTCGGGCTCCAGGTGTACGAGCTTTCGGGCTCGACCCTGGCGGTTGGCATGGTCGGGCTCTTCTCCCTGGTGCCCCTGGTGGTACTCGGCCTCTACGGCGGCTCGGTGGTCGATGCCTACGACCGTAGAAGGGTCCTGTTGTTGACCAACCTGGGGTTGTGTCTGGTGGGGACCGCACTGATCGCCCTTGCCTGGAGCGGTGCGGCGACGGTCGGAGTCCTCTATGCCCTGGTGGCAGTGCAGAGTGGACTGTTCGCCGTCCACACCCCGGCGCGGAGTGCGGTGATCCCCAGGTTGCTCCCGGTGGCCCTTCTCCCCGCGGCCAACGCACTGGGTGGTCTCGCCATGGGGTTGTCGATGGCGGTAGGCCCGATGGTTGGAGGGGTTGCCGTCGACCGTGTCGGCTATGGGTGGGCCTACGGATTCCAGGTGTTGATGCAGTTGGCCGCCTTCTTCCTCCTGTTCTCGCTCCCCGGGTTGCCACCGCTGGGGGAGGTTCGTCGAGCCGGGATCAAGTCGGTGATGGAAGGCTTCGCCTTCCTCCGCACCAGACCCACGGTGGCGATGACGTTTTACGCCGACCTGTGCGCCATGGTGTTGGCCATGCCCCGGGTGCTGTTCCCGGCGATGGGGGCTTTGATGATCGGCGGTGGAGCGACCACCGTGGGAATCCTGGTGTCAGCTATCGCCATGGGCTCGTTCCTCGGCGGAGTCTTCTCGGGGCGTCTGGGGAGGGTCAACCGCCAGGGCCTGGCCATCGTGGTCTCGGTGGTGGTCTGGGGCCTGCTGGTTGCCGCCTTCGGAGCGGTGGTCGCCTTCGCCCCGGGCCCTCTTCCCGGTGGTCGAGCCAACTGGGCGCTGTGGCCCGCGGCGGCGATTCTCGGTCTGGCCGGTGTCGCCGACACGGTCAGTGCGGTGTTCCGGACCACCATCCTCCAAGTGGCGACTCCAGACGCGCTGCGGGGACGTCTCCAGGGGGTGTTCACGGTGGTCGTCGCCGGCGGTCCGCATTTGGGTGCCCTGGTTCTGGGCGCTCTAGCCGCCGTAGCCGGGGAAGCGTCGGCGGCCATCCTCGGTGGCATCGCCTGCGCCATCGCGGTGATCTTGATCTCTTGGCGCCAGCCGGGCCTCCTCGCCTACCAATCCCGTCATCCTGGCGCCGAGGAGCCGGTCAGCCGGTGAAGGTCCATTGCTCGGCTTCAGTGACTAGGCGGTATCCGATCCGCTGGTAGATGGCGTTCGAAGTCGGATTTTTCCGATCGGTGTACAGGAAGCAGAACTGTCGACCGTTGTCGAGCAGCCAGCGAGACTGGGCAGCGACCAGGGCGGTGGCGTACCCCTTCCCCCGGTGCTGGGGCGGCGTGTACACGGGTCCGATGCGGATCCCGTTCGGTGTCCGTCCCCCGTAGCCACTCAGGGAGACGATCTTGCCCCCCAAGTCCCAGACCCACATCCCGTTCTCCGCGTGCTCGTCAAGCCTCATCTCCAGCAAACGTCGTATCCGGTGGGCATCGCGTTCCTCATGGGGGAGGGCTTCGGCTTGGAAGTCGGCGAGCTGGGGCATCAGATCCGCCATGTCGCGGAGGGTCGCAGATCGGGGTCTGCCATCGGGACGAGCCACGTCTCTGACCGTTTCGAGACAGAAGACCCCTTCGGACAATGTGAGCGTGGCGTCGACACCGGCGATCTCACGCCAAGCTGTGACGAACCAGTCGACCGTGGGCCGGTTGGCCAGCACCCCTGGGATGTGCTGGCGGTCATCGCGTACCGCCCGGGCCAACGAGTCGACCGCTGCCCGATCGACAGACTCGGCCACGACCAGGTTGAACGGAGGTGTGATGGAGGCCGCGGCCAGGATGCTGTCGTCGTTGCCGACCGACCACAAGGCGAACTCCTCATATGTCTCGGGCCGGTCGGCGAGAGTTCCGACGATGCCGAGAATCAGGTTGTTGTGGGCCTCGGCGCTTTCTAGCCACGGGCCGACCCGGGTCAGGAACCTGCCGGGATCGGTGTGTCTGACGACCTCCATTCCGGCAAACCTAGAGAACCTCAGGCGGCTTTTTCATCGAGGTGGGTCAAGGGAGGCTGGGTGGTGGTCCGCCGCCGCCAGCCGTGAGGTGTGGCCACCACGGCAAGTGAGATCAGGATCAGAGGGAGGGCGACGAATACCGCCCCGGTCAGAGTCTCGCCACCCAGGGAGAGTCCGAGGACGACCGCCACGATCGGATTGACATAGGCGTAACTGGTGGCCAGTGCCGGGCGCACCGTGTTCATCAGATAGACGAAAGCGGTGAAGGCGACCAGGGAGCCCATGATTGCCAGGTAGAGCATGGCGATCCAGGCGGTGGTGCTGGGACTCGACGTCACCCGTTCGCCGATGGCGAACCCGAAAATGGTCATTGCCACGCCGGCGGCGAGCAACTGGATCGAGGTGCTGGCCAGTGGATCGGGGAGGTCGAGCTTTGTCCCCCATACCGAGGCGTAGGCCCAGATCATCGGGGCGACGACGATCAGGGCCAGACCAAGCGGACTGGCCTGGAAGTCGCCCTCCCGGGCGAGGGCGAAGACTCCGGCGAGACCGACGGCGAGACCCACCCACTCTCGTCGGCCCGGCCAGGAGCCGAACAGCCCGGCGGCCAGAGCCACCCACACCGGGGTCACCGCAACCGCGGTTGCTGCCACCGCCGAGCCGATCCCGGCGTCCTCGACCAATGTCACCAGTCCGACCCCACCTACCAGGAGCAGGATGCCCACCCGCGATGCGTTCCACACCTGTCGGCGAGTCGCGGTCAACCGGCCTCGCCAGCGCAGGAAGCCGGCCAGGAGCCCTCCGGCGAGGAGGAACCGGAACCCGTTGAGGAGGAAAGGGGGAAACCCCTCGAGCCCGAACCTCAGCGCCAGATAGGTCGATCCCCAGACGATGTAGAGGACCAACAGCGCGATGACGACAAGGGCGCGGGATCGGGGTTGGTGGGGATGCAGCATCTCAGATTCTACGTAATAGGTGAAGGGCGTATTGCTGGTTACGACGATACCTGACACGCTGTAATGAGTCAAGATGAAGTGACTGGTTACAGGGAGTTGTTGGCGGTCAGCCGGCTATGTCGCGTCGGTAAGTGATGCCCGGCCAACGGACACTGTCTGCGGCCTGATACGCCCGATCCCGGGCTTGGGACACCGTGGAGGCCTTGCCGACCATGGCGAGCACCCGTCCTCCACTCACCGTCAGCCTTCCACCCTCCCGGCGGGTGCCGGCGTGAAAGACCAAGACATCATCGGCGATGTCGCCGA
>CAYZKF010000011.1:0-17724 GCA_964479135.1 uncultured Acidimicrobiaceae bacterium | reverse complement strand
GGCTCTCCGTCGACTGGACCCAGACCTACGCCACCATCGACGAGCACAGCCAACGGACCTCACAGATCGCCTTCCTCAACAACCTCGCCAGGGGGGAGGCCTATTCGCAGGAGGCGCCGATCCTCTGGGACATCGATGATCGAACCGCGGTCGCCCAGGCCGAGATCGAGGACCGGGAGCGGCCCGGCGCCTATCACAAAGTCGCCTTCCACAAGCCCGACGGGCGGAAGGTCTACATCGACACCACCCGACCCGAGCTCATCTGCGCGTGCGTCGCCCTGGTCGCCCACCCCGACGATCCCCGTTATCAGGACCTCTTCGGGACCACGGTGACCAGCCCTCTGTTCGGTGTGGAAATGCCGGTGGTGGCACACGAATTGGCCGACCCGGATAAGGGGACCGGCGTCGCCATGATCTGCACCTTTGGCGACACCACCGATGTCACCTGGTGGCGTGAGTTCCAGCTTCCCACTCGGGCGGTGGTTCAACGCGACGGGCGCTTCCAGGAGGCCACACCGGAATGGCTGACCGGGGTGGGCGCCCGGTTCTACTCCGAGATCGCCGGTCTCTACCCCAATCAGGCACGGGCGAAGATGGTCGAGCTCCTCACCGGCTCGGGTGATCTCGACGGTGATCCCCGGCCGGTCACCCACCCGGTCAAGTTCTATGAGCGGGGAGTTCGCCCACTCGAGATCGTCACCAGCCGGCAGTGGTACATCCGCAACGGTGGGCGAGACGACGGGCTCCGCAAGGACCTGCTCGCCCTGGGCGAGGAGCTTCATTGGGTTCCAGAGTTCATGGGCGTTCGCTACCGCCATTGGGTGGAAGGGCTCAACGGCGACTGGCTGATCTCCCGCCAGAGGTTCTTCGGGGTCGCCATCCCCATCTGGTACCAGATCGGCGCGGAGGGCGAGATCGACTACGAGAGCCCGATGATCCCCACCGAAGACCAACTCCCAGTCGATCCCACCTCCCACGTTCCACCCGGGTATGAAGAGTCTCAACGGGGACAGCCGGGCGGGTTCGTCGGGGACCCCGACGTCATGGACACCTGGGCGACCTCGTCGCTGACACCACAGATCGCCGGTCATTGGATCGACGACCCCGACCTCTGGAAGCGGGTCTTCCCGATGGACATCCGGCCTCAAGGCCCCGAGATCATCAGGACATGGCTGTTCTCCACCACGGTGCGATCCCACTACGAGCACGGGGAATTGCCCTGGCACACCGCCACCCTCAACGGGTGGATCCTCGACCCAGAGCGGAAGAAGATGTCGAAGTCGAAGGGGAATGTGATCACACCCCAGGACTTGATGAAGGAGCATGGGGCCGAGGCGATCAGGTATTGGGCATGTAACGGTCGGCCCGGAGTCGACACCGCCGTCGACACCGGGGTGCTGCGGATCGGCCGACGTCTTGCCATCAAGATCCTCAACGCGTCGAGGTTCGCCCTGGGGTTCTCCGACCAATTCGATCACGGCGCGATTTCCGAGCCCCTCGACCGAGCAATGCTCGCCGGTCTCGCCGAGACGGTTCGTCAGGCGACCGAGGCCTTCGAGGGCTACGACTACTCCCGCGCACTCGAAGCGACCGAGCGGTCCTTCTGGGAATGGACAGACGACTACCTGGAACTGGTCAAGGCCCGGGCTTACGGCGTGGGGGCCGAGTCGGCTTCTGCTCATGCCGCCCTCCAGGTCGCTCTCGGTATCTACCTGCGTCTATTCGCACCTTTCCTCCCCTTCGTCACCGAAGAGGTCTGGTCATGGTGGAAGGAGGGATCGGTGCATCGAGCACCCTGGCCGGTGGTCGACGAGGTCGCCGACACGACCGGGGAATCCGAGGTGCTCGAGGTGGCGTCCAAGGTGCTCACCGAGGTGCGTAGAGCCAAGTCCGACGCCAAGGTGTCGATGAGGGCTGAGGTGACCGAGCTCGAGGTGGTTGCCGACCCAGAATCGATCGCCCGTCTGCGGCTGGCCGAGCGCGACCTCCTCGAGGCGGCTCGCGCTGGCTCGCTGGAGTACACGGAAGGGCCCTTCGGTGTCCGGGTCGTCCTCGGCGAGTAGTCGATGAAGGTCGTCATCGTCGGTGGAGGCCCAGGCGGCCTCTATCTGGCCACCCTCCTCCGTGGTCTCCGTCGAGACGTCGAGGTCACGCTCCTCGAGCGGAACACCCCGGGGGACGCCTACGGGTTTGGTGTGGTCTTCTCGGACGAAACCCTCGACCACTTCTCGGATGCAGATGCGGAGTCCTCTCAGGCACTGGCCGGAGAGTTCGTCAGGTGGGGCGACATCGCGGTCAGCCACTTCTCGGGTAGGCGGATCAACTCCGGGGGTCACGGCTTCTCCGCGATCAGCCGCCAACGGCTTCTCGAGATCCTCTCCGACCGGGCGACCGAAGTCGGCGCCGACCTGCGGTTCTCCACAGAGGTGAAGTCGCTCGGCGACATCCCCAAAGCCGACCTGATCGTCGGCGCCGACGGGGCCAACTCGGTGGTCCGCCGGGTGCTCTCGGAGCATCTCGGGCCGTCTGTCGAATCGAGGGTCAACAAATACGCCTGGTTCGGGACTCCCAAGGTGTTCGACCGTTTCCATTTCATCTTTCTCGACACCCCTTCCGGAATGGTTTGGGCTCACGTCTACCCCTATTCGCGGCAGGGGAGCACCTTCATCGTCGAGATGGCGCCTTCGACGTGGCAGGGTCTCGGCTTCGCTGCCACTGGAGAAGAGGACTTCCCGCCCGGGGCCAACGATGAGCTCGCTCTGGCCCGCTGTCAGGAGATGTTCGCCGAACATCTGGACGGTGAGCCTCTGTTGGGGAACAACACCCGATGGCTCCGGTTCCCCACCATCAAGTGTGAGAGGTGGCACCACGACAACGTGGTCCTGCTTGGTGACTCCATCCACACCGCCCACTTCTCGGTGGGCTCGGGGACCAAGCTGGCTATGGAGGACGCCATCTCACTGGCCCGATGTCTGGACAGCCGTCTCCCCCTCGACCAGGCCTTGGAAGCGTATGAGACCGACCGACGCCCCGTGGTGGACAGTCTGCAACGGGCGGCGAAGGCCTCCCTGGAGTGGTTCGAGGGCGCCGACCGCTATCGGGGGCTGGAGCCGGAGCAGTTCGCTTTCAGCCTGCTCACCAGAAGCCAGCGGGTCACCTACGACAACCTCAGAGTGCGCGACCCGGAGTACATGAACTCGGTCGACCGGTGGTACGCATCATCCGATCACGGGTCGCCGGTCGAGGTCGGACCGGAGGTGCCCCCGATGTTCCATCCCTTCCGGCTCCGGGGTCTCGACCTGGACAACCGGGTGGTGGTGTCTCCCATGGACCAATACAGCGCCGGTGAGGACGGA
This sequence comes from uncultured Acidimicrobiaceae bacterium, assembly GCA_964479135.1. Lineage (GTDB taxonomy): Bacteria > Actinomycetota > Acidimicrobiia > Spongiisociales > ZC4RG35 > ZC4RG35. The sequence goes on along the minus strand of CAYZKF010000011.1, from coordinate 14,368 downwards.
GTTCCCACCGAGTGGCATCTGGTTCACCTGGGCAGTCGCGCCGTCGGCGGGGCCGGGCTGGTGATGACCGAGATGACTTGCGTCTCGCCCCAAGGTCGAATCTCACCCGCCGACACCGGGATCTGGGACGATCGCCAAGAGGCGGCGTGGGCCCGAATCGCGCGGTTCGTCCACACCGAGACCGGTGCGAGGATCGGACTCCAAATCGGCCACTCGGGACGGAAGGGGTCGACCAAGCGGATGTGGGAAGGTGATTCCGACCCCCTAGACGAAGGGAACTGGGAGATCATTGCCCCTTCTCCGATCAACTACCGCCCGGACGGCCAAACCCCCCGGGAGATGACCAGACGGGATATGGAGGAGGTCAGAGACCAGTTTGTCGAGGCGGCGACCCGCGGCGACCGCGTCGGTTTCGACCTCCTCGAGCTCCACTACGCCCACGGGTACCTGCTGAGCAGCTTCCTCACTCCGTTGGCCAACCAACGGGCCGATGTCTACGGCGGGAGTCTGGTGAACCGGTTGCGCTACCCACTGGAGGTCTTTGACGCGGTCAGGGAGGTGTGGCCCGCCTACAAACCGATCTCGGTGAGGATCTCGGCCACCGACTGGGTGGAAGGGGGATTCGACGGTGACGACGCGGTTGCCCTGGCGGCGGCACTCAAGGAACACGGCTGCGACATCATCGACGTCTCCACTGGGCAGACCTCGGTGGATTCCCGTCCTGAGTACGGGAGGTTGTACCAGACCCCGTTCAGCGACCGGATCCGTCACGAGGTGGGGATGCCCACCATGACCGTGGGGGCGGTGTCATCGATTGACGACGTGCACAGCGTCCTGGTCGCCGGGCGGGCCGACCTGTGTGTCATCGCCCGGCCACACCTGGTCGACCCATATTGGACCCTCAACGCCGCCATCGACCTGGGGTACACCGGTCACCGTTTTCCCGATCAGTATCTGTCGGGCCTGCCCGCTCGACGTCGTCACCAGGAGGCGGTCCCACCCGACGTCTTCAGGTCTTAGGGCGACCGTGTCTCATCGAGGGGATGGGGGGCGGTGCCCGGCCCCCGGACAAGTCAGGGTACGGGGTACAGGGTACTTGCTAGCTCGGGTCGATCCCGGCGGTTGGGGCCCGACCGCGCTGACCGATGAGGTAGCCACCCATGCCCACCACCGCCAGGCCAAGCGCGGCGATGAGGGCGATCGCCCACACCGGGAGACCCGGTGTGCCCTCGGTCTCCTCACCGGCCAAGACCGCCTCGTCGATCGTTGTGGTGCTCTCAGCGGATCCCGGGACTGTCGTGGATGCCGGGATCGTTGTGGTGGTGGCCTCGGCGGTGGTGGTCGGCGCCGGGGGAGCAGTGGTAGAGGGGGCCGGGGCCGTGGTCGTGGTTGGTGCCGGAGGTGCGGTGGTGGGCGGGGAGGTGGTAGGGGTGGCGAAGCCGCCCGGGGGCAGGGGGATGGCCACCAACGGTTGGATCACTGTGTAGGGCTGGAAACAGGCCTTGAACCAGAACTGGCCCGGTACGGGGGATAAAACTCCCAGGTGGTAGTCCCCATGGGGTATGTCGGACCGCACGGTCACGGTCACGTCGAAGAACCCGGTCTGGTTGGTGGTCCCGTGTGGCTGGTCCGGTGGGTCGAAGATGTGGCCCTGGGGAGGGAAGGCGGCGATGTTGGTGAACAGCCCAACCGCGAAGTCCCGGTTGGGGTGGTCGGAGAAAGAACCGACCAGGCGGATGTCCGACCCACGGAATTGCTGGGTCTCGGGGTCGGCGACGAAGGTGCAGTCGACGTTGCCGGAGTGGGCCGCCGGCATCCCCCAGATGACAACCGCCGCACTCACCAAAACCCAGACGAGGAGGCGGAAAATCGTGTTGGTCCTGAAGGTATCTGTATTCACGGGGCTGGAGACGGGCCGGGTCATGTTATCCCCTCGGTCCGGCCGTGTCATGCATGAGCCGACGGGGGCGATGACCTCGTCCTGCAGGGACGGCTCGATGCTCGCACTTCGCCCTTGAACAGTCAAAGGACCAAGTACCCTTCGGCAAGTGGAGCCCGCCCTGATCGGTCTGGTGGCTTTGTGGGGGGCGGTGGCCGTCTGTTTCCTCTCACTGATCAGTCGAAAACCACGACGTCTCCTCCGTCTCGCTGTCTTCTTCGCGGTGGCGAGCACCGTGGTGCTCACCTTTGCGCTGGTCACCAACGACTTCTCCCTGGACTACGTGAGCCGGACCACCAGCCGGGCCACCCCTTGGGCCTTTCGGGTGGCTGCCCTGTGGGGTGGGATGGAAGGGTCGCTGCTGTTCTACTCCACCCTGTCGCTGGGCGTAGGGCTGTGGGGATCGAGGAGGCGGGGCCGTGTCGAGCACTTTGTGGTGGCCGCCAACGGACTCGGTCTGCTCCTGCTCACCGCCATCACCTCCAACCCGTTCCGGGTGCTCGACATCCCGGCGGTCGACGGCCAGGGCCTGCTGGCCATTCTCCAGCACCCGGCGATGGTCTACCACCCACCGATCCTCTACCTGGGGCTGACCATCCTGGTGGTTCCCTTCGCTTTGACCCTGGGTGGCGTGGTGGCCAGGAATCTCGGCAACCGGTGGGTGGCCGACACCAGACGCTGGCTGATGATCTCGTGGACGTTGCTCACCGTGGGGATGGTGGCCGGGGCCAATTGGGCTTACGTCGAGTTGGGGTGGGGAGGATTCTGGGCCTGGGACCCGGTGGAGAACACCGCTCTGATGCCCTGGCTGGCGGCCACGGTCTTCCTCCACATCTCACGGGTCTTGGAGAGGGACGGACGTCTCGCTCGTTCCACGGCGTTCTTTGCCATGTTCCCCTTCGCCTTGGGCGTCCTTGGGGTCTACCTGACCCGCTCGGGGGTGACCGGGTCGATCCACTCCTTCGCCGAGGACCCGGTGGTTGGGCGGACCCTGCTCATCTCGGCGCTGGTTGCTGCGGCGGTCGTGGTGGCTTTCACCATTCGCTCGTGGCCAGGCAAGCGGTGGGAGGTCCTCGGGACTGGCCGGGACAGCTGGCTGTTGGCCAGCGGCACCCTGACCGGGCTGGCCCTGGTGTTCGTCCTGGTGGGGTCGGCCTACCCCGCCTATGCCCAGGTGTTTGCCGGGGACACGGTTGGCGTTGACTCCAGGTTCTTCGTCACCACGGTGCTACCGGTGGCGCTGGTGATCTCGCTGCTGATCGCCTTTGCTCTGGAGACCACCTGGAACCGGGCGCGCCTGCGCCCTGCCGACGCCGCGGTGTACGCCGGGATGGCGGTGGGCGCGCTGGTCCTATCGATGGTCTTCGCCCAACAAACCCCGATCGGTGGGATGGCCCTGACCGCGCTGGCGGCGGGAGCCCTGGGGACCCTGGTCGTGCAGACCGCGAGACGTCGCCGGTGGCTGGCGCCGGCAAGGCTGGCCCACCTCGGCCTGGCCATGGTCCTGGTCGGGGCGGGGGGAAGCTCACTCGGCGACGAGCACGTGGGGCCAATGTCGATTGGGGAGAGCGTCGAGGTGGGTTCCCACACCGTCGAGCTGGTCTCGATCTCCGCGGGTGAAGCGGATAGGTACATCTACGTCGAGGGGGTGTTCCTCATCGACGGCCAGTCCGAGATGCGGCCCCAGATCCGGGCTTACGAGGACCAGAGGTTGCCGGTGGCCGAGCCGGCGCTCAGGTCGACACCGGTCTCCGACCTGATCCTGGCGGTGTCGGTGGTGTCGCCGGACATCGACGGATTCGAGGTCAGTATTTTCTTCAGGCCGATGGTGTGGTGGGTGTGGGTCGGCGCCCTGGTGATCTCGATGGCCGGGGTTGCCGCTCTCGTCTCGACACGCGGAGCCGGCGGAGAGCGACGTCGAGCGGCCACAACAACGCTGCCGCCAACAGGAACCACCATCGGAAAGACCGGGCGCTGACCCCTGCCTCGAGGCCTTGGGGGTCGAAAGCCTGGAGCGGCGTGATCTCTCCCCGGCCACCGGTTGCCCCCGAGATACCCGCCATCAGGTCGGAGTCGGCTTCACCAGGGAGATACTCGGCGGCGAACGACCGGGAGGCGATGGCTGACATGATGGCATTCTCACCGTCACCACGGTCAAAACTGACTCCGACGGCATAGGTGCCCCCTTGACGTGCCGGAACCGAGGCGGTGAACTCGAAATCAGAGACCCTGTCGAGTCTTACTTCGGTCGAAGTCCCGTCGGGATAGCTGACCCGGGCGGTGGGGACGGTTCCCGCTTCCCAGGAGTCGGCTCCTTCGAGTCGAATGGTGAGCTGTTCGTCGCCGATCCGGGCCTCCACCCGCTGACCTTCGGCACCGGTCAGGGGGAAGGTGTCCCGTACCACGGCCGACCAGAAGTCGGCGTACCCGTCCCACCCGGCCCACAACGCTCCCCATTTGTCGCCGCTGTCGCTGGTCCAGCCAGTCACCTGTCCGAGGCCGACCCGCCATGAGGCGAGCAGAGGGTCGGCAAACTCGCCGATCTGGAGTTGGACGTCGGCGGTCGGCTTGGCCGATGCAGCGACATACCCGAGCAAGGCCGGGGACGATGCCAGGCCACGAACCGCGGCCGAAGTCGAGGTGACGGCCGGGTAGAACTCTCCCTCGTTGATATAGGACCGGGAGGCCAGCCGAGCCTCCTTGACGAAGATCTCAGGGATCTCGTTGAGGTCCCGTCCCGGGTAGAACCGTCCGCGGCCGGCGATGGCAACCTGTTCGAGAGCGGGGATGGCCCCCTCCCCGGTCCCAACCACCGAAACCGTGATTCCCTCATCGGCCAGCATGGCCACCTCGGCGACCAGGTCGTCACCGAAGATGCCGCCACCACCGAAGTCGGCGCCGAGGTCGAGTTCCGAGGTGAAACCGTCGGTGAACAGGATTATGTGTTTCAGCTCCTTGTTGGATGCGCGCAGAGCCTCGGCGGCCAGGCGGAGTGCGGGGACGATCCTGGTCTCGCCGAAAGGGCGGATCGACCCGACACCTTCCTCCACCGTTGCCCGGTCAGGGAGTTGCTGGAGGGGGATCAGCCATCGGCTGCTGCCGCTGAATGCGAGCAGCCCGACCTCGTCGGAGGCACCAAGCGCTTCGATCGCCCTCAGAGCCCCAGCCTTGGCGATGTCGGTCTTGTTGACCCCGCCGGGTCGGAACTCCTCCCCCATCCCGGTCTCAGAGCAGTGACAAGCCCCCATCGACTCGCTGGTGTCGATCAAGAGCACCTCGGCGACCTGGGCTTCACGTTGGGCGTCGATGGCCTCGCTGTCGATGGGGAGGAGCGCTTCGAGCTCGGTGTCTCGATAGGCGCCCAGGCCATATGAGTGGGTCCCGCCGACCACCACCAAACCCCGTCCCAGATCGCGAACGAAGCTGCCCAGGGCCGCAACCTTCTCGGCGTTGAGCTGGCGGGCACCGACGTCAACCAGGACCACTGCCTGATGGACCGACAGCTCCTGGAGCCCGGCCATGTCGTCGACACCGACCCGCTCCACGACCAGACCGGTCGACTCCAGGACGTCCTGGAGAATCTGGCCTCCGTCATCAGGCCCTTCGATGATCAAGACACTGGCTGGACCCTTGACCTCGACGGCGACGCGCGTCGAATCGTTCTCGGTGACGGCGTCCCCGGTCATCCGCACCCGTGCGGTGAGATGTTGGAGCCCGGGGGACCCGGCCACAACCTGGAAACTGACCGGTGTCGACCCCGGTGTCACCTCGATCCGTCTCGACCCGATCGGGTTCCCCGAGTCGGATAACTCGACGTCGGCCACCCCGGTGATGGTTGACAGGACCTCGACGACGGCGGTGAAAGTCTCACCCTCGTTGACCGAATTGGGCACGTCGATCCCGGCCACGGCGGCGTCGGTGCGTTGTTCCCCGGCAAGGGTGTGGACGTCGACCACCACACCGAGGGACTTGAGGCGGTCCAGTTCAGCTTGGAGATCCCCGGTGTTTGCCCGGCCATCAGAGATGAGGACGATCCGCTCTCTGGTCTCCCCGGTGAGGACAGACTCACCGAGTCTGAGGCCCCGCGAAAAGTTGGATGCGTCCCGGTCGACACCGCGGGCCGGCCGATAGGTGGTGGTTCCTACCGGGGTCCCAACTCGGGCGTCTGCTCCGAACTCGACCACGGCCCATTGCCCGCCGCCCGCCTCGGCTACGGCCGTCTCGACCCAGGTCCGCGCCGCCCGTTCCGAGGTGCCCATCGAGGCGGAGACGTCGACGACGAAGACCGTGGTCACGTCGTCGGACGTGGAGGTGATCAGCGGGTCGATCATGGCCAGGGCGAGGAGGAGGACGATCACCGTCCTGGTTGCCATTCCCCAACGCCATTGGCGACGAGAGACACCTCGGGCCCGATAGCTGACGTAGAGCTCGAGTGCCATGACAACCAGCAACAGGGCAAGCACCCAGGGGAGGATCGAGCGGGCCAGAGTGGCCACGCCGGCGGTCTCGTCGATACCTGGTGGCATCGGGCGGAGACCGGCCAACTCGGCGGCGGGAGCGAGGTCGGACTCCGAGATGTCCGGATTGACCGCTATCTCGATCATTTCCCCGTCGGCGGTCTCGATGACCCAGAATCCCGCCTGGTCGGTGATCGGCTGCGAGTCGCCGGGGGAGACCCGGGTCCTGCTTCCCCGCGGGTCGATCACCGCGGCATCTCCTGGCCTGATTGGGACCGGCTGGCCCACGGTCAGGGCCGGGGCCACTCCCTGGGCGGTGGCCAGGCCCCCGACCATACGGGCACCGAGGATCGGATAGGCGATGCTCACCGGGAGGTTGGATTGCTCCAGGGTGAAGGCCAGGTAGTAGAAGGGAATTCCGGAAGTCTCCCCGGCCACGATCAAGGGGGCGCCTGGTGCACCGAGAAGGACCGTGGCTCCTTCAACCCGGAGCAACTGAGCGTCGGCGATGGCGATCCGGGAGACATCGATGTCATCGAGGATGGGGTCGTTGGAGACCAGGGTGGGGACCGGGTTGTCCACTCGACCCACGGGGACGACGCCGGGGACGCCTCCGGGGACGTCGATGGCGATGAATGGTGCCGCGGGCTCGGCGGGGACGGGGACCCCAACGTAGATCTCGAAGTCGACCTCTTCGCCTGGGGCGACATCGGTGTCCAACCCGGGGATCGCCAGCAGGAGCTGGCTGACGAAGAACAGGGAATCGCCGTGCACTCTGGCTCTGAGAGTGCCCAAGACCGGGGCGCTGGCGTATCTCTGATTGTCGGCGGCGAGTAGGTCTTCTCCGTCGAGATACGCAGCGACCCGGGTGCCGAGGGGCAGTTCGAACACTCGCTCCACGACCTCACCACGGGGGATCTCGACTTGTTGGGTGAGAACGGTGGTTCCGTCGACGTCGAGGCGGAGGATCTGAGTCGCGTCCGGCCCACCGGTCGACCGGATGGTGACCCGAGCCTGGAGGCCACCCGGGCCGGCGGTGACCGACAGATCGGTGATCGCCCGGTTGGTGTCGGTGGCCCCGACCGGGACGTATCGGGTCCCCAATGGGGCAAGCCTCTGCTCGACGTCGTCGAGTTGGCCGTCGGATATGAGGACAAAACCGGTGGGCCGGTCGGGGAGCACCAACGACTCGGCGAGGGCGAAGGTGGCCTCGAAGTCGACCCCGGAGCCAGTGGTGCGGATGCTCGATGCGGCTCTCTCGAAGGCGGTGGGGTCTTCGCTGTGCTCGACGGCCACCGTCGGTCGGGAGGAGGCGACAATCAGGCTGGCGATTCCTTGGTCGGGGAGATCGCCACGCATTGTTATCGCCTCGCGGACCGCCGAAGCGAGACGGTCGGGTGAACCGTCGATCGCACTCATCGAGCTGGAGGCGTCGACGATGAAGACGGTGTGATCGGACAGCGTCGCCTCTTCGAGGGTTGCTGGCCTGGCCAGAGCCAGGGCGAAGAGAGCAACGGCGAGAAGTTGGAGAATGAGGAGGAGACTGATTCGCAGCTTCTGCCACGGTTGTGCCGCGGTGATGGCATGGCGGAGGCCATCCCAGTGGAGTAGGGAGCTGACCGGTGTCGCCGGCCTCCGCGGGGTGAGCATGTGGAGGATGACGATCGGGATGGCCAGGGACAGGGCGAGGAGGCCGGCCGGCAAGAGAAGCGTCACCGGAGGACTCCGGCTCGGCGCCAGGTCCGGAGGAGGAGAGCCTCCAGGTCTTCCTTGGAGTCGACCTGGACGTAGAGACCACCACTGCCACCGGTGGCCTCGACCACCTGTTGACGCCACTGCTCCACCCGGTGGCGGTAGGAGCGGGCCACGTCATCGGTGACGCTGACGGTTAGCCGTCGACGGTCCTCGCTGTCGACCAGCTCCAGGTCACCGGAATATTCGGGGTCGAGGTCCTCCTCGCAGACGAGGTGGACCACCATCACGTCGCTCCCCCCGGCACGCAAATTGACCAGAGACCGCCATTGCGGGGTGAGCAGGTCACTGAGGAGCACGGTCATCCCGGGGAGCCCAGACTGACCGAGGAGATGGGCCGAAGCCTCGGCGAAGGGTGTCAGCCCTTCGGGCTCGAGACGCTCCAGATGGGTGAAGAGATTGGGTACTGACGCCCGGCCGGCGAACCGGGGGGCTGGCCCCCGTGCCGGGAAAGTGTGTACCGACACTGAGTCGTGTGCGGTCAGAGCCACGAATCCCAGTGCCGCCGCTAGACGTTTGGCCTGCTCCAGTTTGCCTCCCACCGACATGGAAGCCGACGTGTCGAGGAGGATCCGTACGGTGACCTCGTCGTCGGCTTCATACAGCTTGATCAGCACCTGATCGAGTCGGGCGAGGACGTGGTAATCGATCCTTCGAAAGTCGTCGCCGGGGTGGTACTCGCGGAAGTCGGCGAAGTCGACGGTGTTTCCGTACCGCTTGGAGACATGTTCACCGCCGAATCGCCCAACGAGCCGGTGGCGATTGTGGATTTGCAAGCTCTCCAGCCGAGCCATCAGGGCCGGGCTGAGCAGGGTCACGGGGCGCCCCGGATCTCCGCCTTGGGCTCAGGTGTCGTCTTGAGCACCTCGTCGATGATGGCGTCGCTCTTGACTCCTTCCGCCGTGGCCTCGAACCCGAGGACCAAACGATGGCGAAGTGCAGCCGGCGCCGCCCAACGGATGTCGTCGGCGGTGACATGGGGGCGACCGTCGATCAGGGCCGCCGCCTTGGCCGCCATCACCATGGCCTGGCCGCCACGGGGGGAAGAGCCCCACCGGACGTATCGCTTCACCGGGGGGGAGGCGGTGTTCCCGTCAGGGTGAGTGGCCTCGATGATCAGGGAGACATATCTGAGGAGATGGGAGGCGATCGGCACCTGGGGGGTGATCGCGATCAGAGAGGTGATTGTCTCGGAGTCGGCGACCGACGGCACCTCGGTGGTTTGACCGGTGGTGGTGCGACGGAGGATCTCCTCGAGCACGTCAGCGGTTGGAGGGTCGACGGTGGCCTTGAACATGAACCGGTCGAGCTGGGCTTCGGGGAGGGGATAGGTGCCTTCCAGCTCGATGGGGTTCTGGGTGGCGAGGACCAGGAAAGGGCGGGGCAGCGGCCTGGTCTGGCCGGCCACGGTGACGTGGCGTTCCTGCATCGCCTCGAGAAGCGCGGCCTGGGTCTTGGGTGTGGCCCGGTTGATCTCGTCGGCAAGCAAGAGGTTGGTGAACACCGGGCCGGGTCGGTACTGGAATCGGCGGTGCCCCTGGTCGTCTTCCTCGAGCACCTGGGTCCCGACGATGTCGGCGGGCATCAGGTCGGGGGTGAATTGGACACGAGAGAAGTCGACGCCGATGGCCGCGGAGAATGCCTTGACCAGCTCGGTCTTACCCAAGCCGGGGACACCCTCGAGTAGGACATGGCCTTCGGCGAGAAGACCTACCAGGGTCTGACGAATCAGTTGGGGCTGACCGGCGATCCTGACGCCGACCGCCTTCTCGATGACGGCAGCGGTCTCGGTGTAACGCTCGAGGTCGGCCTGGCCGAGACTGGTCATCCCCAAGGCCTATCTTGCCTCTGCCGCCAGCTGGTCGAAATAGCTCTGGACGATCCCCCGCATCGAGGGGGGCAGCCGCAGTTGGGCGAGAGCGTCCGCCGCCTCGCTCAGGTAGTGGGGGAGCACCTGGGAGTAGGGCACTATCGACTCGCCCCGGGTAGTGGGCGCGTCTCCCCGTCCGATGATGTCGCCCTCTCCGGAGCCTCCATCGATGCCCACCTGGACCAGGTCGGAGGCCGATCCTCGGTCGATGGGATCGAAGATCGAGGAGGTCTGGACATCGGTTCCGTGGTCCTGTCCGGTGCCTGGCCCGACGGTGCCTTGTCCACCTTGGCCGGAAGCCCCTCCCTGTCCGGGCGCCACACCGGAGATCTGTCCCGAGCCACCCCCCTGACCCTGACCGCCTTGACCCCCACCTTGACCCTGTCCCTGTCCCTGTCCTTGTCCTTGGCCCTGTCCCTGTCCTTGTCCTTGGCCCTGTCCCTGTCCTTGTCCTTGTCCTTGGCCTTCGCCCTGGCCTTCGCCTTGGCCTTCGCCCTGGGCTTGGCCGGAACCACTGAGTCGTGCCCTGACACCGTCGAGGGCTCGCTGGGTCTCCGAGATCGCCTGCTGCCCACGAGCTTGGCTGAGACCGGAGCGTTGACCTGCGGCGGCCTCGTCGAGGGCCCGTTGAGCGGCACCGAGATCGCCTTGCGCCAGTGAGCTGGCCGCGCGGGACAGTTGGTCGGAGAGAGCGGGGTTTCCGCCGGCCTGTGACTCGGCGAGGTCGCGAAGACGGTCGACCAGTGCCGCCTGCTCCTGTTCGGAGAGCCCTTCCAGACTGTCGGCCAGCTCCTCGAACTGTGAGGCGGCATCGGGGGAAGCCTGGGGAGTGAGTGGGCGGAGCGCCAGGTCCTGGGCGAGGCCCTGCACCGCGGCTTTCTGGGCGAGGAAACGGGGGTCGATCTGGGACAGCAGGTGGCTGTCGGCCTTCTCCAACGCATCCAGCGCCTCTTCGAGGCTCTCCGATCTGCGCAACTCCTCGGCGAGGTCGCGGAGCTGGCTGGCCAGCTCGTCGGCCCCCTCGACCCCGGACTGCTCCGCCGCTTCGGCGATCTTCTCGACGTTCTCGGCTTCGGTTTCGATCCTCGACTGGAGATCGGAAGAGAGCGCCGGGCTGCTACCCAAGGGAGGGAGAAACCCGATTACCAGGGCCAATGCCGCGGCGAGCCCCAACTGACGGATCCGCTTCGGTTGGGTTCGGATCGGGATCGCTCTCGATACCGAGGAGCGGGTGACGAGGTCGTCGGCCCGAATCTGGATGAGACGGTGCACCTCGTCGTGGTCGTCTGAGAACTCGAGGGCTGTGGTGAGCAGGTCGCCGGCGCCCAGCCCACGCTCGGCGGCGCGTGATGCGTCCCAGTCGGAGACACGGAGGCTGAGGGCCCCGATGACGAGAACTGCCAAAGTCACGGCAAGGACGCCCAGCGAGACCGCAAACGCGCGGTCAAATGGTGTCAGCCAGTCGAGAGCGAAGACCACGACCAGGGCGATGCCCGCATATGGAGCGGCCTGCTGTGCCGCCGAGGCCAGCCAAGCAAGCCTGAGCCGGCCACGGATGCCTTTTAAGAAACCACGTCGCGATTCGGTCAACTGGATCCTTCCTGCGGGGTTAGACGCCGGACGCTCTCGTGAGGTTCCCGGCGTCCGAGGCGGCTCCCCGGTGGACGAGTTAAGCACCGATTGTCCGTTTGCGATCGGAGAGACTCCCCACCGCCCAGATCCACACCATAAGGGCGGACCTTGGTTACTTTCCCTAGCCAATGGGTTTCTTCGATCGTCTGCTGGTGAGACGGGTGCTGGTCATCTGCGGGCTCAGTGCCCTGGCGGTGTCTGGGCCCCTCCTCGACTTGTACGGGAAGAATCCCGAAGTCTTCGTGGCCAATCGGACGACACCACTGCAGATGATCCTGTTCGGCCTGGTGGTGGCGGTGGCGGTCCCACTGGTGGCCTCGTTGGCGGTCTGGGGGCTCTCCACCATCGGTGAGCGAGCCGGTCGCATCTCCTATGGCGCGACAGTGGCCGTATTTGCCGTAGCCATCGGGCTGGTGGTTGGTCGCCAGCTCACCGACCGTCTCCTGGTCGCCATCCTCATCGTGGTGGCGGTGGTCGAGTTGGTGGTGGTGATCAACCGGTGGATCGGGGGATTCCTGGTCGTCGCCTCGGTGGCGTTGCCTCTCGTTTTGGTGCTTTTCCTCTTCGCCTCGCCGGCGTCGGCACTGATCTGGGAAGAGGGGGAGGCTCCCAGGGAGTCCGGCGTGGTGGGGATGCCCGCCCCGGTCGTGTTCATCCAACTCGACGAGTTTCCGATCGCCAGCATCATGGATCGGGACGGCGGGATCAACCGGCACCTCTTCCCCAGCTTCGCCCGGCTTGCCGATCAGGGCACCTGGTACCGCAACGCACTGTCCGACTCGATCGCCACCACCCAGAGTGTCCCGGCGATCCTCACCGGCCGGCGTGTCGAGAGAGGCCTCAGCCCGTCTGCTCTGGACCACCCCGAGAACCTGTTCACCCTGCTCGCCGCGGATTACGAAATGCAGGTCATCGAGTGGGTGTTGGCGATGTGCCCCGAAGAAACCTGTCCTGACTTCGCCGGTCGCTCCCCGGCCAGGTTCGGGTCTCTCCTCGCCGACGCCGGAGTGGTCTACCTGCACATCGCCATGCCTGCCGATGTCCAGGAGAGCCTGCCCGGTATCGACAACAGCTGGCGAGGGTTCCTCGGTCAGGGTGAGCCGACGGCCGGCACGGGCATCCCAATCTCAGGGCTCCCGGTGCCGGAACCCGATGTTCGAGCGGACTGGGTCGACTGGCTGCAGAGAATCGCCAACGGGGTGGGCCGGGCCGACCGGCCGGTCCTCAGTTACGCCCACGTCCCGGCGCCGCATGTCCCCTGGGTGGCCAACCCTTCGGGGACCCATTATCGGCGTCCCGAGGCATATACCGAGGTGGAGGGTGTCGGGGGTGACGGGCGTTGGGCGGGAGACCAGCGTCTCGCGGTCATCGGGTTCCAACGGCACCTGTATCAGACCGGATTGCTCGACGTGATGTTGGGTCGGATCTTCGCCGAGATGGATCGCACCGGTGTCTGGGCCAACGCCATGGTGATCGTGGTCGCCGACCACGGCGCCTCCTTCGTCCTCGGCGAGCACCGGCGTTGGCCTCACGAGAACAACCGCGACGACCTGTACCGGGTTCCCCTGTTCGTCAAATACCCGGGTCAGACGGAGGGCAAGGTTGTCGATGCTCCTGCGTTCGGGATTGACGTCCTCCCGACGGTGGCTGACGCCCTGGGGGTTAACACTGAATGGGAGTTCGACGGGATCTCTCTCCTCGATGTAGAGGGGACCGATCGCCCCCATCTCCCGATCTGGTGGTGTTGTAGCCGTCTTCCGGCGAGTACCGATCTCGAGGTCCTCTTTGCCCAGGTGGATCGGAACCACCGGTGGGTGCCCGACCAGTCGAGCTGGCTCGGGGTGGCAGGAACGGGCCCCAATGCCCGGCTGATCGGTGCCAGCGTCGACGAGCTCGCGGTCGAGGCAACCGGCGAGGTCCGTTGGCAGGTCGAGCTCGGAGCCGACTTGATGGAGTCGGACCGAGCCGACGGGATCACCCAGACCTATCTCAACGGGAGGGTGGCTTTCCCTCCCGGCACTGACCCCGGTGATGTCTTGTTTGTCATAAACGGGACCGTGGCCGGGATGGGGGTGATAGCCGGAGACGGGCCGGGGAGTGGGACATTTCACGGGATGATCGCAGAGGGCATGGTCTCCGACGGTCCCAACCAGGTCGATCTCCTGGTGCCCGGCCCGGCAGGGGTCTGGCTGGCCGGCACCACCGACGATCTCAGCCTCGACTTGGTCACCGGAGACGGTCGCGTCCTCGAGATCAGACCGGAAGGAGCCCGGCGGCTCCAGGTCGATCGGATCGGGCTCGACGATGGGGTATGGACCCTGGTCGGTTGGGCCGCCGACATCAACGCCAAGGTTCCTCCGAGCACCGTCTATGTCTTTGCCGCCGACCTCCTTCTCGCCGAGGGGCCACCAAACCTCGACAACCGAAATGTGGTCACTTGGTTCGCCAGCGACGACCTGCTCCGTTCCGGGTTCAGTTTCGAGATCCCAGCCGATGTGATCCCCGAAGGGACCGCCCAGTTGACGGTGGTCGCCGAGTTCGACAGTCATGCCGTGAGCGAGCCCGCCAGGCTCGGACCCGGCTAAGTGCTCTCCGGGGTAAGTAGGTGCGTGAGACTGGCCGAAACACCCACGTACTTACGAACGGGGGGGCACTAAGGGTCAGCGGGGAGTCAGATAGAAGAGGATCCGGGAGCCGTTTCCCAGGGCCTGCTCCGCT
>CAYZKF010000010.1:17344-18636 GCA_964479135.1 uncultured Acidimicrobiaceae bacterium | reverse complement strand
ACCCGAGGCCATCGTCGAACGCGCTCAGGAGCTAGCCAAGTACTGAACGTGCCGCTTTGGTGGGCGCGAGCGGTCACCGACGCGAACGCGGGTCCCCCCCGCTCGACGTCCTGAGGGCCGTCGGTCCCCCGTGAACGGGGGACACCAAGAGCGGGCGCTTCGCGGCGAAAAGGGGGGGCGCCAAACGGAGCGGAGGGGCACCGCTCTACTCTGACCGCTGATGTCTCTGCTTTCGCATCTGAGCACGCTCGCCGGGCGGGCTTTCGCCCATCTCGGGCTTGAAGAGTCTTATGGCGCCGTCTTCCCCTCACAACGACCCGAATTGGCCCAGTTCCAATGTAACGGGGCGATGGCTGCGGCCAAGACCGCCGGACGTTCGCCCAACGACATAGCCTCTCAGGTGGCCCGTCAGCTCGCCACCTACCCGGAGATCGCCGAAGTCGAAGTGGCCGGGCCCGGTTTCATCAACCTGACGGTGACCGATGAGACGCTCGCCGAGTGGGGGGAAGATGCAGCCGCCGACCCCCGACTCGGCCACGAGGGCGCCACTGACCCGATGACCGTGGTTGTCGACTATGCCGGGCCCAACGTCGCCAAGGCAATGCACGTCGGTCATCTAAGAGCGACCATCATCGGGGACTCCCTGGCCCGTACGTTCAACTTCGCCGGGCACCGGGTGGTCCGCGACCCCCACTTCGGCGACTGGGGCTTCCAAATGGGCCTCCTCATCACCGCCATCGCAGAAGAGCAGCCCGACCTCCCTTACTTCGACCCCGACGCCGCGGAGTACCCGGCCAAATCCCCTGTCGACCTCGACGACCTGCAGCGGATCTACCCGGAGGCGGCCGCGCGCGCCGAGGAGGATCCGGAGTTCGCCGAGAAAGCGAGGATCGCCACCGTCCACCTCCAGAGTTCCGACCCTGGCTACATCGCATTGTGGCGTCACATGAAGGGAGTCTCTGAAGAGTCCCAACGTGCCGATTTCGCCGCATTGGGAGTCGAGTTCGACCTCTGGTTCGGAGAGTCTGACGTCGACCATTTGATCCCGGGGATGGTGGAGCGTATGGAGGCCTTGGGAGTGGCCGAAGTGTCCGATGCTGCTCTGGTGGTCTTCATTGACGAGCCCGGCGACAACCGGGACTGGCCTCCCCTGTTCCTCAAGTCCCGAACGGGCGCCTACATGTACTCCACCACCGATCTGGCGACAATCCAGTACCGAGTCGACGAGCTCGGCGCCAACCTGATTCTGTATGTGGTCGACGCCCGCCAAGCTGACCATTTCGAGCAACTCT
>CAYZKF010000010.1:0-17334 GCA_964479135.1 uncultured Acidimicrobiaceae bacterium | reverse complement strand
GCAGAGCGACCACTTCACCGTCCTGTTCCGGGCGGCTCGGAAGGGGGGGATCGCCCCTGAGGGCGTCGTGCTGGAGCACCTCGAGTTCGGGACGATGAACGGTCCCGACGGCAAGCCCTTCAAGACTAGGGAGGGAGGCGTGGTCAGGCTTGGCGACGTGATCCGGATGATCACGGACGCGGCTCGGCTTCGACTCGACGAAGCCAACCTCGCCGAGGACTACCCCGAGGAGGAACGACAGCGGATCGCAGCCCAGGTGGGAGTGGCCGCCCTCAAGTTCGGCGATCTGATCAACAACCGGACATCCGATTACATCCTCGACCTCGACCGCTTCAGCTCGTTCGAGGGAAAGACCGGGCCCTATCTCCAGTACGCCGCGGTTCGGATCAAGTCGATCCTCCGCAAGACCGCCGACCAGGGGATTTCCGCCGGGAAGCTGATTCCTCCGACCGAGAATTCGGAGCGAGCACTAATCCTGCATCTCCTCCACTTTCCCGAGGTCATCGACCGGGCCATCGACCTGCGGGCACCGAACCACGTCGCCGACTATGCCTTCAGCCTGGCCGGTGAGTTCAACCGGTTCTACGACGCCTGTCACATCCTCTCCGAGGCCGATCCGGCACGACAGGCCTCGTGGCTCACACTTTCCACCTGGTCTCTGGCCAGTCTCGAACTGACACTCCGGCTTCTCGGCATCGAAACCCCCGACCGGATGTGACATTGTGGTCCTCGAGGTGAGACCGGCACGCCATCCGGACGTGCCTTCGATCGTGGCCTGGACCACCAACACCTTCGAATGGGGCGACTATGTACCGGTGCGTCTTCCCCAGTGGATCGACGACCCCGACTCGATGCCTCTGGTCTGTGTCGACGAGTCCGGGGAGGTGATCGGGGTGTTGAACACCTCGATGCTCTCGTCACATGAGGCATGGCTCGAAGGAGCGCGGGTCCGCCCCGACCGTAAGAGGGCCGGAGCCGGGTCGGCGATGAACGCTGCCGGGCTGGACTGGGCCCGCAGTAGCGGCGGACGGGTAGCCCGACTCGCCACCGAGGCGGGGAATGTCGCCGCCCGGACCCAGGTGGAGTCGATGGGATATCGCCACACGTCGTCGTGGGCTCATGTCAGCCTCGACCCTTCGGTCCGACTGCCGGTCACCTCCGACTCGGCGATGAAGACCGCGCCGGCCGCCGACATCGACGCCGCATGGCTGTCGTGGGTATCCGGTGACCTGGCCCGGGCAGGCCGGGAGCTGTTGGCGGAAGGATGGCGATGGCGTCAGGCCCATCCCGATGACCTGGTCTCCGCCGCCCGTCGAGGCGAGTTACTCCAAAGCCCAGGCGGGTGGGCGATTGTCCAACATCTCGAAGAGGACTGGATGAGGACCGGCTGGGTGTCGACAACCCCGGAGGAGGCCCTGGAGTTCTTCAACAGCCTCCTCGAGTTGGCAGCGTCGAGGAACGTCGATCAGGTCGACGTGAAGATGGCATGGCTCCCCTGGGCAAGCGAGGCCCTCACCCGTGCCGGAGGCGAGCCTCACGAGATCATGGTCTACACCATCCGCCTCTGAACCACCGGGGGGTCAGGCGAGGATGATCATGGTGGCCACCGCCCAGACCACGAACATCGCCGGCAGGTCGGAGCGGCGGACCCATTCCGCACCATAAGGCGTCCCCCGGATCAGGAGGGACACCGGAACCCCGACCAGGGGCATCGCCGTCATTCCCGCAACCCCGACCGCCCGCATCCCCTCGGCACCCTGTAACAAAGGGACCGGGAGATCTTCGAGGAAACCGGCCGAGAACCGGTAGAGGAAAAGGGCTGCAAAGCCGACGAGGAACACGGCGAGGGCCCTGCCGATCCCCACTTCCCACAGTTTGAACCCGACCAGACGACGACCCCGGCCCAGGGGGCCTTCGGAGGCGACCCCGAGACAGAAGGCACCGGCGACTCCCAGGACGAGGGCGGAGACCATCAGTGGCGCGGTCTCCAAGTCCATCTCCACGTCGGCAATGCCAAAACCGACCAGGACTACCGATACCGAGAGCCCGACCAAGAGGCTCCCCAGGACCATGAGGCCGACGTCGAGCATCGTTCCCGCCGCCCCATAGGCGAGAACGGCGTAACGCTTCACCAGGCTGAGCCCCGACGGTTTAGTCGACGTCTCTGTCATCGCAACCAACCGGCCTGACACTACAACTCCCCGACCAACGCCAGCAGATACCACTCGATCGGATGACGGATTTGGTATCCGCCGCCGAGATGGGAGCGCAACTGCATCTCACACCCAGGGTTGGCCGATGCCACCCTGTTGACACCGGTTGAACGCACCTGAGCGGCCTTTTGGTTTCCCAGACTGGCCGAAGCTTCGGGATGGGTCATGGTGTAGAGACCGGCGGCGCCACAACACATCCCTGCCTCATCGATTTCCACGACCTCGAGGCCCGCTGCCTCGAGGACGTGTCTCGGCTCCCTGGCCACTCTCTGGGCATGGCGGAGATGGCAGGGATCCTGGATGGCGACTCGGCCTAGCCGCTGTTCGAGGAAGGGGAGACGACCGGCTTCGATCGCCCGAGACACCGCGACGGTGACGTCCAGCACACGATCGGCGACCGCGGCCCCATCTCGGGCCCAATGGCCATAGCCGGCGAGATGGGCCGAACATCCAGCCGCTGTCGCCACCACCAGGTCGCGGCCACCCAGGGCCGCCGTGTTGGCTTCCGCCAGCCGACGGGCGATGTCTGCCTTTCCGTCGTGAGCAGCCAGCGCCCCACAACAGGTCTGGGAGCCGGGCACCTCGACCCGATAGCCGGCTTTCTCCAAGAGGGTGATGGCCGCCCTGTTGACCGGTCGGAACCACTGGTCCTGGACACAACCTGAAAGAAGGGCGACCGTTCCCGCGGTGCCTACCCCGCCCGAGTACCCGGTGGTCGACCGGCCCCGACCTCTGAGTGGTCTCACTCCCCCGACCACTCTGCGGAGACTCGACGGCGCCACGTCGGCGAGTCGCAGCGTCTGCGCCAACACCAACCCCCACGACCCGAGGGTCATGATCACCCGGTTGGGGACGATCTTTCCCACCAGGGCTCTTCGCCGCCGCGCTCTGCCGGGTATTTGTGCGTCGATCTCGGCCCGGGCCCCTTCCAATGCCCTGCCGTAGGGGACCATCCCGGGGCACACCGGCTCACAAGCCCGACACCCGAGACAGAAGTCGAGGATGGAGGCAAAGGTCGCATCGACGTCGACCACACCGGCGTCCACGGCGCTCATCGCCTGGAGACGTCCACGAGGAGATGCGGTCTCCCTTCCGGTGAGACGGAAAGTGGGACAGACGGGCAGACAGAGTCCGCACTGGACGCATGCGCTGAGCTCCCCCTTGGTCGGATGATGTTCCGTGACCCAGGGCATCAGATGCCTCCGGGAAGCCGACCGGGATTGATCACCCGGGCCGGGTCGAACTCCGAGATGAGGTCACGCTGCAGATCCAGACCGGGAGGCAGCTCTCCCCAAGGGTCGAGACCGTCGAGCCCGTCGGCCGGCGCCTCCACCGACACCAGGTTCCCGTCCACCCCTTCGGCATACTCCCGCAGCCCACGGGCACCCTCGATGCTGTCGGCCGCGGTGCGCACCTCTCCGGCACCATGGATCGCCAGATATTCCCAGTCGGCGGGGATCCGGGTGATGGCCTCGACCATCCGTCCCGGGGGCACCCTCAGCGACCACCGGTAGGCGCCGATGGGATCAGCCGGCCAGTCGAGACCTTCAGTGACCACGCCCTCGAACCTCGAGGTCATCGCGGCCACCTCGGCTCCGGTACCGGTGAGGAAGATTCGGGTCCGCCCACGCTCCTCGAGGATCCCCAATGGACGGGCCACCGCCCCGGCCCCATCCAGTCCGGAGATCTCCACGGTGGCCGAGGCCGGAGGCATCGGCCACAACTTGAGACACACCGAAGCGATCACGCCGAGGGACCCGAAGGCACCGACGTGGAGACGGGAAAGGTCATACCCGGTGACGTTCTTCACCACCCGACCCCCGGAGCGGACCACCCGGCCGTCACCGGTGACCACCGTGGTCTCGAGAACCCGCTCCCGAGTCCCATAGAGACGGGCCCTTCGCAGAGAGGATGCTCCCGAGGCGACCACACCGCCGACGGTCGAGGTCCCCGGGTGCTCGGGTAACACCAGGCTCTGACCCCGCACATTGAGCTCCGCCTCGACCTCTGCCACCGAGGCGCCGGCCCCGACCACCACGGTGAGATCGTCAGGCTCCCAGACCGTGATCCCCCCAAGCCGGTCCATCGCCAAGAGGATGTCGGGAGGCGGCGGTGTTCCGTATCCGGATCTGGTCCCTCCTCCCCACACCTGGACCGCCAGGTTGTGATCGGTGGCATGACGCAGGACCATCGCCAGGTCGTCGATCGAGGCCGGAGCCACGGTCAACCCGGCTTGGGGCGCCCCGGCGATCTCGACGGCCAGCTCGGCGACCCTCCGAGGATGGGCGATCACACCCATGTCCCCTCGGGAAGTTCGGGGCGGCCTCCGCCGAAATCGAAGCAGCGGGAGCCCTCGGGAAGGAGCTTGGCCGGGTTGAACACCCCGAGAGGATCAAAGACCTCTTTCAGTCGGGCCTGGGCGTCGAGGTCCACCTCGTTGAACGACCCTCGCATCAGATCCCGCTTCTCCAGACCGATGCCGTGCTCTCCTGACAGGGCGCCACCGTTGCGAATGCACACGCCCACGATCTCGTCACCGGCCCTGTGGACCTTCTCATTGACGACGGGGTCGGAGGCGTCGAAGGCAATGAGAGGGTGGAGATTCCCGTCGCCTGCGTGGAACACGTTGAGCATCACCAGCTCCTCACGGTCGGCGATCTCGTAGATCTCCCTCATGGTCTCGACCAGCCGGGTCCGGGGTACCACCGCATCGTGGAGGTAGTAGTCGGGGGCGAGTTGGGCGACGGCGCCGAACGCCGACTTTCGCCCTTTCCACAACAGGGCGCGATGCTCCGGGCTGCCGGCAACCTCGATACTGCTGGCGTGGTTTTCCCGAGCCACCTCGACGATCAGCCTTGCTTGGGATTCGACCCCCTCCATCTCACCCACCACCTCGGCGAGGAGCAAGGCCGCGGCATCGGTGGGAAGACCGGCGTGCAGCCAGTTCTCCACGGCCATCGTCATCCGCTGATCCATCATCTCCAGCGCGGCCGGCACCAAACCGGCGGCGATCACCTGCGACACCGTGGCCGAGGCGCTGATGACATCGGGAAACCCCATGAGCAGGGTGCGAACCTCGGGCTCGATGGGAAGAAGGCGGACCAACGCCCGGGTGACGATTCCCATGGTCCCCTCGGAGCCGACGATGAGACCTTTGAGGTCGAGACCCGGTGGGTCGGGGGCACCACCGCCGAGCACCACGACCTGGCTGCCGGTGAGGACCACCTCGAGACCGAGAACATGGGTGGTGGTGCTCCCCTCGGCGAGACAGTGCGGGCCACCCGAGTTGTTGGCCACGTTGCCCCCGATGGTGCAAGCCGACTGGGATGAGGGGTCGGGGGCAAAATAGAGGCCGAACGGCTCGGCCGCCTTACTCAGATCGAGGTTGATCACCCCGGCGCCCACCCAGGCGCTCCGGTTGTCGGGGTCGATCTCGATGTGGTCGAGGGCTGTGGTGACCACCACGATCCCACCTTGAGTGGGGCTGGCACCGGCGGTCAGACCGGTCCCCGCGCCTCGGGCGATGATCGGCGTCCCGGTTCGTTCGGCAATCCGCACCACCTCGGCCACCTGGGGGGTGTCTTGGGGAAAGACCACTGCGATCGGATGACCCCGCATCAGTGAGGCGTCTTTGCCGAAGATGTGCAGCTCCAAGGGCTCAACCAGGACGTTGTCCTCGCCAAGGGACGCTCGAAGGTCGGCTACCGGGTCCACCCCGTTGAGGCTAACTGCCCCGGTTCGTCGCCGATGTCTGCCTATCGGCCCCAGCCGCCGCCACCGGGGGTGAGGACAACCAGACGGTCGCCGGGGTTCACCTCGACGGTGGTCTTGCCGGGGAGACGCTCGACACTCCCATCCACACGGTGAAGCCAGTCCTCGCCAAGAGCGCCCGGCCGTCCGCCGTGGAGACCCCAAGGCGGGTTGCGACGGCGTTCGCCCATCAAAGAGAGAGTGGCCGCAGTCTCGAAAACTATCTCGCGCCTGATCCCGTCCCCGCCACGAAACCGTCCCTCCCCTCCACTCCCCCTCCGCAGGGTGTAGGCAGAGACACGGAATGGGTAATGGGTGTGGAGAGCCTCGATAGGGGTGTTCCGGGTGTTGGTCATGCCGGTGTGTATCCCCGACTGGCCGTCCCGATAGGGCCGGGCCCCCTGGCCACCGGCGACGGTCTCGTAATAGGCGAAGTCGTCATTGCCGATCAGGACGTTGTTCATGGTTCCCTGCGAGGCGGCGGGGACCCGGTCCGGGGCCGCCTGGGCCAAGGCGCCGAGCAGGACGTCGGCGATCCGCTGACTGGTTTCGACGTTGCCCGCCGCCACTGCAGCCGGGGGAAGGGCATTGACGATCGTCCCCCTGGGGGCGATCAACCTCACCGCCCGATAACACCCGCCGTTGGCGGGAATGGTTGGATCGGTGGCCACCCGAACCGCGTAGTAGAGACAGGAGCGAGTCACCGCCTCGACGGCGTTGAAGTTGGCCTCGATCTGGGGGTCTGATCCGGAGAAGTCGGCAGTGAGTATGTCGCCGTCGACGGTTACCTCGACACGGATGGTCACATCCTCATTCCCATGCTCCATGACATCGTCGAACCTGTAGGTCCCGTCGGGGAGTTCTCCGATCGAAGCCCGCATCCTCCGCTCCCCGTAGTCGAGCAGCGCAGTCGCCACCTCGACATAACGGTCGAAGCCCTCGGTGACCACCAGGTCGGCCAGTCGCCGCGAGGCCACCGCATTGGCTCCCATCTGCGCGTCGAGGTCGCCTCTCCGCTCCCAAGGAGTCCGTGAGGCGGTGACAAAAGGCCCGACGAACTCTTCGGTCCACTCTCCGTCCTCGACGGCCAGGGTGGGAGGGACCCGGTGGCCCTCCTGATCGATGGTCACCGCATGGGCCGGCATCGATCCCGGTGCTTCGCCCCCGACATCGGCGTGATGGGCTCTGTTGGCCACCCAGGCGACATGGACCTCGTCGACGAAGACCGGGGCAACCACGGTGAGGTCGTTGAGATGGGTGCCACCGGCGAAGGGATCGTTGACCGCGTACTGGTCACCGGGCCGGGGGGTGAACCCCTCGATGCAGGCCTTCACCGATTCCGGCATCGACCCGAGATGGACTGGAATGTGCTCGGCCTGGGCCAACATCTCGCCTTCGGTGGTGAACACCGCGGCCGAGCAATCGGCTCGCTCCTTGATGTTGGGGGAGAGTGAGGTCCGCCGCAGCACGCCGCCCATCTCGGCGGCGATGGCAGAGAACCGGTGGCGTGCGACCTCCAGGGTGACCGGATCGATCATCGGCCGATCAGAGCTCCGAGGTGCTTGGTCGCCTCCCGGAAGCTGAGCGAAGACAACTCTTCCCGGTGGCCTTGGGCAAACTCGGCAACGGCGACGGGATCGGTTCTGGCATAGTCACGGAGGGCCCAACCGATGGCCTTGCGAATGAAGAACTCATTGTCAGGGGAACGTCGGACGCAGAAGTCGAACAAGCGTCGGGAATCGGTCCGGTCTTTGGCACCGACCTGGCAGATGATCGCCGTCCGGCGCAACCACATGTCTTCATTGTCGATCCAGCCGTCGACAACAGGCCAGGTCTCCTCGGGGTAGCCGACCACCAGATCACGGATGAGATGGGTAGCCACCTCGTCGACCAGATCCCACCAGGCACCTTCGACGATGAGCCTCCGGTACAGCGGGAGGGCTGCCGGCTCGACGAATCCCCGATGGGCCTGGGCCACCCCCAACGCCAGATACTTCTCCTCGCGATGGGGCAGGTTCCAGAGTCCGAGCACCAGGGCCTGGTATTCATCCCGGTCGGTTGGCGGGTAGACATCGACCAGCCCGCGAAGGATCGGGCCGCGGCCCGGCTTCTGCACCCCGTAGAAGGGCATGTCGGTCTTCATGTAGGCCTGCATCCCCACTGCCTTCTCCGGATCTGCGGCGGCGGTCAGGGCGTCTGCGGCAAACCGGCGGGCCCGGTCGACCAAGTCATACACGGGTGATCTCCAGGGTCCCGTCGTCGAGCACGGTTAGACGCTCACCCGCCTCAACCAACACCGCCGAGCTGTCCTCCACGACCACCGAAGGCCCTGATATCTCGAACCCGGAGGGGAGGCTGGGCCGGAGCCAGACGCCGTCGCCTCCCGAAGGATTGCCGGCGACCGGTTGGGTGACGACCTGGTCCCACGTCAACGGAGGGACACCGGTGGCCACACCACGCAAGTTGACCACTTCGATCGGCTCACCTCGTCTGACGAACCCGAAATGTCTCTCGTGGGTGCGCTCGAAGACCGCGGCCACCTCCTCCCAGTGCGGCGCCGCCTCGATCTCCAGCTCGTGAGACTGACCGGCATACCGGCAATCGAGGACGAGACGAGTGGAAATGGCTGGAGCTCCGAACACCTGGTGGAAATGCTGCTCGGCCTCGGACATTGTCTCCTCGGCGAGACCTTCGAGTCGAGCGTCGCCTACGCCCAGCATCACGGTTCGTGCCGCGTCGGTACGAGGAGCGGCCAACAACAGGCCGACCGCCGACAACAGCCCGGACAGCGGTGGGATCAGGACCTTGGGGATGTCGAGTCGTCGGGCCAGCCTCCCGGCGTGGAGGCCGCCGGCTCCGCCGAAAGCGACCAGCACCGACTCCCTGGGGTCGGCCCCCTCCTCGACCGACACCGCCCGCAGGGCATGTTCCATGTGGCTGTCGACCACCTCCAGCATCCCGACGGCACTCTCCCGGGGCGAGATGCCCACTGCGACGGCGAGACGAGACATGGCTGCCATGGCCAGCTCCGGATGGAGTCGGAGTCTGCCCCCCAGAGCCAGGTCTTCCGGAATGTTGCCGACCAGGAGATTGGCATCCGTGACCGTGGGCTCAGAGCCCCCTAGGCCGTAGGCCGCCGGTCCGGGCAGCGAGCCCGCCGACCGCGGACCAACCCGAAGAGCCCCACCCCGATCGACCCAGCCGACGCTGCCACCTCCGGCACCGATGGTCCGCACCGGGACCGAAGGCACCCGGTTCACTCTTCCCGCCACTTCGTGGCCCGGCCCAGCCTGGGGGATGCCTCCGCTGATCCGACAGACATCGGTGGAGGTACCTCCCATGTCGAAAGAGATCACACTCTGGTAGTCGTGGTGGCTCCCCACCGCGGCGGCGGCGACCACTCCTCCGGCCGGACCGGAGAGCACAAGTCGGGCGGCGTTGGCCGCACCCTGCTCGAAGGGGAGCAGACCACCGGCCGAAGTCATGACCAGACTCCTCTCCACGGGGAGCTGGGACCGGAGCCGTCCCAGATACCCGGCGACCGAAGGCGTCAGATAGCCGGAAAGGAGAGCGGTGGCGAGACGTTCGTACTCCCGGAATTCCGGTGAGACCGAGGTCGACTCGATGACCGGAACATCGACGGCGTCACGTAGCAACACCGCCAACTCTTGTTCGCCGGAGGGGTCGCGGTAGCCATCGATCAAGCCGACTACGACCACCTCGGCCCCGACTTCGGCGAGGGCGGCCCGGGTGGCGGCGATGTCCCCACCGTGGCCGATCCTGCGGTGGCGTTCGGTCAGCGCTGGGGGTCGGTCTACCTCCGAGTCATACAGTGAGACGCGATCTTGGCGCCCGATCTCGATCAGATCCTCGAAGCCGGCATCGGTGACCAGGGCGACCCGGGCGCCACGCTCTTCGAGGAGGGCATTGGTCGCCGCGGTGGTGCCGTGGAGAAAGACATCTTCGGCGAGCCAAGGGATTGCGCCAGTCACCGCATCGGCCGGCTCCCCGGTGGTGGGCACCTTGAACCCGGTCAGGGCCCCGTCGGCGAACACCGCCACGTCGGTGAAGGTGCCCCCGATGTCGACACCGATGAACCTGGTCACTGGCTAGCCTCGATGGGAGATGGCCATCGAGATATTCCCCTCGCCCAACCCCAATGCCATGAAACTGGTGGTGGGCACACCGGTAGGAGGGCCGACCACCGTGGTCAAAGGGTCGGACACCGACCAGGGGTTCGCTTCCGACCTCCTCCAGATAGAAGGTGTGGCCGGTGTCTTCTTCACCGCCGACTTCGTCACCGTCACCAAGTCTCCGTCCTCCGAATGGGATGAGATCCTCCCCCAAGCGGTCTCGATCCTAGAGGGGGAATTCGAGAGCTAGGGGACCACGACAGTCCGGGGTCGAGTGACCCCGTCGGCGTCGGTGACCATGGCGACCACCCGGTAGCCGCCGTCTGCTAGCTGCTCTCCCCCGACCACCGGGCCGTGTGACCGTTCCACCGACTCACGAACGTGTTCGGGCACCCCGGCGAGGGTCAAGACATGAGGGGTGGGATTGGGCTCGTCGACCAGCACCGGTGGCCGGGTGACCCGGGGCAACCCGTCGGTACCGACCACCACCTCGATCATGGCGAGCCTGGTTGGCTGGCGACTGAACCCGCCCTCGGACCCGGCTACCAGCGACCTGACGATCACCTCCACCTGGTAGACGAGGGGCGCCACCTCGGAGACCGTTGACGCCCGCACCCAGTCGACAAACACCTGCGTGCCCACAGGGGCTTCGGGGACTGGCACCCCTTCAGGGAGCAGGGCGGCCAAGGTGAGACGTGACCGCTCGGAGTCGTCGACCGCGAAGAACTCGACCGCGAACCACTCGGCATGCGCCATCGCCAGATCGAGGAGCCGCTCCTCGTCGACGGCGTATAGGTCGGCCTCCGCCACCATCAGAGGGGTCGCCACCGTCGGCGGGGGCATCACGGTCTCGGCGGGGACTCCAGGTGCATCGAGAACCGGACCCGGTGTCGGCGGGACCGAAGTGACCGGCTGATTGCGGACGAAGGAGAAGGCCAGGGCTCCCAATGCCACCGCCCCGGCGACCGCGATGACCATCCGATTGGGGTCCCTTCCCTTCCGCTCCAGGGTTTCCCAGGGGATTCGCTCGTAGACCTCTTGTCTCTGTTGGTCCATACCACCGAACATAAGGGCCCACCACCGACGGTTCAAGGGTGTCGTCAAGGTCAAAGATGGGGAACCCGGGAACCCGGGAAGTGGCCGCTAACGTCTCATGGGTCATGGCCTTGAACCCCGACCCGAAACCGGGCCGTTGGATCCTCCCTCTCGTCATCCTCGGGATGATCGGGTTCACCTATTTCTTCGTCCGCGAACTGCCTGAGGCATCTCCCGATACCACTTTGGCGGCCGGCACCACATCCACCACCGACCCCGACTCCACCACCACCACCGAGCCCGGCTTGACTGACCCCGAGATTCAGGCATATGTCGGCCAGGTGAACGAGATCAACACCGAGCTCCAGGCGCTGCGGACCGAACTGGAGGCCGCCAACGCCGGCTTCGATGCCACTCCCCGCGAGGTCGAGTACCAGGATGCGGTGACCCGGTTCGAAGCGGTGGAACTAGCTGCCGGGGCTCTGGCCGCCCGGTTCGGCGCTCTGACTCCCCCGACCGCCCTGGCCCCCAACCACAACGTGCTGCTCACCGAAATCGACTTCGCCGCAAATGCCGCAGTTGATGCCTTGGCCGGTTTGACCTCGGAGGATCCCGGGGTGATCCGACGCAATGCGGTCGAGGCCTTCGGGACCGCCACCGACAACTTCGCCACCGAGGTGACCATCCTCGAGGGCGCCGCGGCCGATTCCTCGGCGTGAACCGTCAGTAGCCGTAGTCGTAGTCGGAGCCGGGGTCGGTGGAATCATTCCCCGACGTCGAGTCTTCAGATGCCCCGGCGGCGCCGATCATCTCGCCGGTGGCGTCGACCACAAACCACACCCCTTCTATCGCCTGACCGTTGACGTCTCCCGGACCGCTGTCCGAGGCGAACAGGTAGAGCGGCCACCCGTTGATGGTGAGCTGATCGGCGCCATCGTCCCGGGTGGCGGTCCCGAACATCGAGGCATCCACCCCCGACCCGATCGGGGTGTCCCCCGGAACCGGTGGCCAGATCACTGCACAGTCGCCATGACAGGTGCTCTTCCCACCGTTGTCGGGGACGAACACATAGAGGGTGAGGCCGTCGGGGCCTACGAGAATGGTCCCCAGTGCGGTGTCGGCGGTTGACACTCCACCGGAATCAGGCGCGGCCGTGGACGTGGTGGTCGGGCCCGCGCCGACCGAGGTAGTGGTCGTCTCGGCAACCGGGTCGCCGCAGGCGGCCAGCGTCATCAATCCCAGAACGACTGCCCAGGTCCTCGCTCTCAAGGCTCACTCCTTTTCAGACCGGCACCGTATCTACGCACCACCTTCCCAGGTGGTTCGCGAGCCTGGCACAATTCAGGTGTGGATCCCGAGATACTGGAGCGATTCCGAAGCGGGGACGAAGCTGCGGTCAAGGCCGTCTACGACCGTTTCGGAGGCCCGGTATTCGCCCTCTCGATGAGCATCCTGGGCGAAGCCGGGTTGGCCGCTGACGCCACCCAAACCACCTTCATCAAGGCTTGGAAGGCGTCCTCGACCTACGACCCCGGACGGAGCTTCGGCCCCTGGATCTACGCCATCGCCCGCCGTACCGCAATCGACATCTACCGCAAGGAGATTCGCGTATTTCCCACGGACCGCCTCGACCTGACGGCAACCGGGCCCAGCCTGGAGACGGTCTGGGAGGTCTTCGAGATCAGGCTTGCCCTGGAACGTCTGCCCGACGACGAACGACAGGTGGTGAGGATGAGCCACTTCGACGGACTCACCCACACCGAGATCGCCGAACATCTGGGGATCCCGGTTGGGACCGTCAAGTCGCGTTCCCACCGCGCCCACCGCAGACTCCTCGAGCTGCTCCGGCATCTGGAGGAGACATGAGCCCTGGGAACCGTCGCCGCCGCCCCGGCGTATTAGGAGAGAAGTGATGACCCCTGGAGATCGACGCGACGAATACCTGGAGTCGGGACGGCGAAACACCGAGCCGCCCGACGACCGGCTCGATCTGATTCGCCAGGTCCTTTCCGCCGAGGCGACCTGGGCCGAGCCACCACCCGGGGTCTTCGAAGGGATCTCAGCGAGGGTCGGAGACCGCGAGCCCCCCGAGCCGCGTGTCGTCTCCCACCGAGGCCGGAGACTGACACCGTCCTGGGGAATCGCCGCGGTCTTGGTCGTCGCATTGTTCGGGGTGCTGGGATGGATCAACCGCCCCACCGAGGACACCGGCCTGCTGGTGGTGATGAGTGGGACCGACCTGGCCCCGGCGGCGATGGGGACGGCCCTGGTCCGGGAGACCCCTGCCGGGTGGTACATCCGGCTCGAGCTGGATGGCTTGGAACCGGCGCCGGAGGACACCTACTACGAGGGTTGGGTGTGGCGGGAAGACCAGGGTGTCAGCATCGGCACCTTCCATCTCAGGGGCGGGTTGGAGCCGGTTGCCTTGTGGTCTGGGGTCGATCCCGCCGACTATCCGGCGATCTGGGTCACACGCCAAGACGAAGGCGCCGGCCCGGCGGCTTCAGAACTCGTTGTCATGCGAGGCCGAATCGAGGGTCTACCCACCGGCTGATCGCCCCGAAGGAGGACCCGGCGGGTTAGGTTCACAGGCCATGTGTTACACCTCGGAAGCAAACCCCCCGATCGATCCGATCGAAGGCGGCATATCAAGCCACGAGGACCTGGAGCTCACCGCAGCCGACGGCACCCGGTTCGCCGCCTTCACCGCCACCGCCTCGGTCCCGAAAGGGCCCGCGGTGGTCATCCTCCCCGACGTGCGTGGCCTCCACGGCTTCTATGTCGAGCTCGCCCAGCGATTCGCCGAGCACGGGTACGACTCTGTGGCCATCGACTACTTCGGCCGGACCGCCGGAGTCGGGAGGCGAGACGATGAGTTCCCGTTTCGGGACCATGTCCCGTTGTGCAGCCTGGAAGGGGTCACTGCTGACACCAGAGCGGCCGTCGGGTACCTCCGAGGTGACGACCCCGAGCGCAAGGTCTTTGTGCTCGGGTTCTGCTTCGGAGGGTCGAACGCCTGGCTCCTGGCCGCTCAGGGTCTCGATCTGGCCGGAGTCATCGGCTTCTATGGCAACCCGCAACGACCACCGGTCGGACCCATCGACGCCGTCGACGATTATGCGTGCCCGGTGCTCGCCCTGATGGGTGGCGACGACCCCGGCATCCCCCCGGAGGTCGTCGAAGAGTTTCGCCGGGCCATGGACGCAGCCGGTGTGGACAACGAGGTGATCGTCTACGACGGAGCCCCCCACTCCTTTTTCGACCGCCAGCAAGAGGAATACTCCGAGGAGTCGGCGGACGCCTGGCGTCGGGTCATGGACTTCTTCGAGCGCAACGGTTAATACAGCGAGCTCACACCTGGCCTAACACGAAGAGGGAGTCGCCGAACTCGTTCCACAGATAGCCGGCGCCCGCTGCTTCCAGGTAGCACTCGTCGACCAGTTCCCCACCGGCGATGGCCGCCGCCAGCTCGAGAGTCCCCGACGTAAGGTCATTCGGTGGCGAACGACACACCCTCCGCTCGAGTCCTGGTCCGTACCGCGGAGATCATCGCTGCCCTCTCCTTGGCTACCGACCTGGCGCTGGGGGCCCCCTTCGAGTACGGGCTGAGGAGCACTCTCGCCGCGATGCACCTCTGTGACCAGCTCGACGTCGACCCGGACACCGCCTCACAGACCTACTTTCTCTGTCTCCTCTTCTACGTGGGGTGCAACGCCCCTGTGGACCTGGACCCCGAAATCTTCGGAGACGACCAGTCCTTCGTCACACACGCCATCCCGGCTCGGTTCGGTTCCCGGCTTGACGTGGCGAGGGGCATGGTCCGGGCGATAGCACCACCAGACGGCCCGTGGACACTACGTGCCAGGCAGATCGCATTTGGCCTCCCGAGGCTGACGCTTGGCTTCCCCGGCGTGGTTGCCGCCAGTTGCGAGGTGGCTCGAATGCTGACCGACAATCTCGGACTGAATACCGCCGTTTCGCGACTCTTCGCCTACGAGGATGAGCGTTGGAACGGCAAGGGCATGCCCTCTGGTGTCGAGGGCGAGGAGATACCTCTGCCAATGCGGATAGTGCACGTGGCCCGGGACGCGGCGTTTCAGCGTCTGCTCGGCGACGACCAGTTCGTGACCACGGTGATGACTCAGAGAGCCGGTCGGGGACTCGATCCAATCATCGCCGGGTTGGTCGCCGAGGATCCTGGAGCGATCCTCGCGGTGGATGGAGATGCCTCGATGTGGGACGCAGTCCTGAGCTCCGAGCCGAGACCATGGCTGATGCTGGAGGGCGAGGCAATCGACCAGGCCCTGGCGGCCATGGGTCAGTTCGCGGACATGGCCACCCCATATCTGGTGGGCCATTCTCGTGGGGTCTCGGACCTGGCCATGGCCGCCGCCGACTCGATGACCCTGGACCCGAAGCAGGTCATGGCGGCCGTTCGAGCGGCACTGGTCCATGACCTGGGACGCGTGGCGGTACCAGTGCGTGTCTGGGAGAAGGCCGATCCGCTGACGGTGGACGACTGGGAGCAAGTGAGGCTCCACGCATATCACACCGAACGAGTGCTGGTCCGGTCCCCGTTCCTGTCCGGGCTTGCTGCGGCAGCCAGCTTTCATCATGAGCGCCTCGACGGTTCGGGCTATCACCGGGGGGTCCCTGCTCCGTCACTCGACCCGGTGGCCCGTCTCCTGGCAGCCGCCGATGTCTACCAGGCGATGACAGAGCCACGGCCCCATCGGGAAGGCCTGTCCCAGAGCCAAGCCGCCGAGGCTCTCACCGGAGAAGCCCGGGCCGGACGTCTCGATACGGAAGCAGTCACCGCGGTGTTGAAGGCTGTCGGACATCAGAGCCCCCCGATAGATAGGCCCGCCGGGTTGACCGATCGGGAGGTCGAGGTGGTGCGACTCCTGGCACGGGGCCGGCAGACCAAACAAGTCGCCCGCGCTCTTCAGATATCGGTGAAGACCGCCGACTACCACATCCAGAACGCCTATCGCAAGATGGGCGTCTCCACTCGAGCGGGGGCCACCATCTTCGCCATGCAGCAGGGTCTCGTCACCTGGGAGAACTCCCGGTAGGCACCCAAGGCAGGCTCTCCTAGGTTGAGAAGGAAGCGAGTAACAGGAGTAGCCGAATGCATGACCGGGAAGTGGGGACTGTGGTCATAGGTGGAGGGCAAGCGGGCCTGGCGATGGGCTACCACCTCACCCAGCGGGGTCTGCCATTCGTGATCTTGGACGAGAACGAAAGGATCGGTGACGCCTGGCGGAAGAGGTGGGACTCGCTGCGACTGTTCACCCCCGGTCGTTACAGCGGACTACCCGGCATGGGGTTCACAGGATCTGCTTCCTCATATCCGACCAAGGACGAGACCGCCGACTACTTGGAGGCCTACGCCCGCGAGTTTCGGTTTCCGGTTCGAACCGGCGTCAAGGTCGACAGGGTGTCCAAGGTCGGGGATAGGTTCGAGGTGACCTTCTCCGGCGAGTCGTTGGAGGCAGCAAACGTGGTTCTGGCGACCGGCGCCTATCACTACCCCAGCATCCCGCCATTCGCACTCGAGCTCGATCGGGGGATCGTCCAGCTCCACTCCAGTGAGTACCGCAACCCCTCCCAACTTCGCAAGGGAGATGTGCTCGTGGTGGGGGCGGGCAACTCCGGGGCAGAGATAGCGGTCGAGCTAGCCCAACATCATCAGACATGGCTCTCGGGCCGGGACCCTGGGCAGGAACCGACTCGGGCAGGGAGCCTCCCAGATCGGCTGTTCACGCCGATCATGTGGTTCATGGCAACTCGGGTGTTGACCGTGAACACACCGTTCGGGAGAAAGGTTCGCGACCACTTCATCGATCCCCCTCGTGGCATCCCCCTGGGGCGAGTGCGAAGGAAGGATATCTCCGCGGCCGGCATCGAGCGAGTGCCCCGGACCAAAGGTGTCAGTGGCGGCTACCCGCTGCTCGAGGATGGTCGAGTCCTCGAGGTCTCGAATGTCATCTGGTGCACCGGACTAACGCCGGGTCTTCAGGGGATCGATCTTCCGGTCCACAACGGCGTCCCCATCCACAATCGGGGCGTCGTCGAAACCTGTCCCGGCCTCTACCTGATCGGGCTCCTCTTCCTCCACTCGTTGAGCTCGGTGCTTGTTGGGGGAGTAGGTCGCGACGCCGAGCACATCGTCGACCACATCGTGGCGACACGATCTGGAG
>CAYZKF010000009.1:0-20259 GCA_964479135.1 uncultured Acidimicrobiaceae bacterium | reverse complement strand
CCTGAGCCGAGGATCGGGGCGAAGGCGCCGGAGGGGACCGCGGCCAACTCTCCGATGGTGGTGATCCCGAGACGGTGGAGTCGGGCAGCGGTCACCTTGCCAACTCCCCAAAGAGCCTCGACCGGGAGCGGATGCAGGAATTCGAGCTCTTCGCCGACCTCGACCACCACCATCCCGTCAGGCTTGGCCCGGGCCGAAGCAATCTTGGCAAGGAACTTGGTCGAGGCCACCCCCACCGAAAGCGGCAACCCGACCTCGGCCTGAACCCTCCGTCGCAACTCCCGACCGATCCGCGAAGGCGCCCCAAGGAGATGGACCGTCCCGGAGACG
Organism: uncultured Acidimicrobiaceae bacterium; assembly: GCA_964479135.1. Lineage (GTDB taxonomy): Bacteria > Actinomycetota > Acidimicrobiia > Spongiisociales > ZC4RG35 > ZC4RG35. The sequence continues at coordinate 19,929 of CAYZKF010000009.1, read as the reverse complement.
TCGAGAAACGCCTCGTCCACCGAAATCTGCTCCACAACCGGGGTGGCGTCGTCGAAGATGGCCATCACCTGCTCGGAGAGTTCCATATACCGATCGAAATGACCATCGACCACCACGGCCCCAGGACACATCTCGAGGGCTTCCCGCGTCGACATCGGGGCGCGAACCCCAAACGCCCGGGCCTCATACGAGGCGGCGACCACCACCCCACCCCCAACCAGGACCGGGCGACCACGAAGACCGGGGTCGAGCATCTGCTCCGCCGAGGCGTAGAAGGCGTCGAGGTCGGCGTGGAGGATGGTCGGCTCCATGAACTCGATCATGGCGACCTCCTGGGACAAGAATGTTGTTTCAAGCCTCGACCAACTGAACCCGGCAGCGAAGGTCGGGAGCCAGGTGCCAGTCGACGATCAAAGGCGCTACTAGTTCACCACCACCGACTATCGGGCGGTAGCGGTCGGGCCCTTGCCCGCCATCCGTTTCAAGGCGGAGCGATCGACCTTGCCCAGATGGGTCTGGGGCAGCGCCTCGACGAAATGGACCATCCGTGGTCGCTTGTACGCCTCGATTCGCTGCATCGACCAGTCGATCAACTCCTTTTCCTCCACCGCGGCCGCGCGGACCACAAACGCCACCGGACGGGACAACCCGGCGTCGTCCTCGACGGACACCACAGCGCACTCGGCCACCCCGGGGTGTTCGAGAAGACTCGACTCCAGCTCTTGGGGGCGGAACCACTTCCCTTTGACCTTGATGGCGTCGTCGGCCCGACCCCGGTGGGTGACGAAACCGTCCTTGTCGATCGACACCAGGTCACCACCGACGAACCACTCGCCCCGGAACGCTTCCGACGTCCGCTCCGGATCTTCCCAATAGCCAAGGCCAAGCGAGTCGCCTCGCACCCAGAGCCGACCGACCCGGCCGGGGCGAACCTCCTTGCCGTTGTCATCGCAGGCTTTGATCTCAAAGCCGGGGACCACCCGACCCAACGTTCCCGGCCTCACCGCATCGACGGTGTTGCTGATGAAGATGTGCCACATCTCGGCGGTCCCCAACCCGTCGAGGAGCTCGACCCCGAAGGTGTCGACCCATTTGTGGTAGAGACTCTCGGGGAGGGCCTCCCCGGCCGAAGTCGCCAGCCGCAGCGAGCTGAGATCCTGGGCGCCCGCATCGTGGTGGCTGAGCATCTGGTTGATCGCCGAGGGGACGTTGACCATGATCGAGGGACGATGGGTTTCCACCCGTCTGAAGACCGCCTCGGGTGTCGGGTGCTCGTCGAAGAGCACGGCCGAAGCCCCGACCGAAAACGGGAACAAGAGGTTGGATCCGGTGGCGTAGCCGAAATACAGCCTGGGAATGGCGATGGTCACATCGCTCTCGGTGAGCCCCAGGGTGCCCTGGCCGTAGAGCAGAGTGGTGTTGACCAGGCTGCGATTGGTCTGCACCACTGCCTTGGGCGACCCGGTGGTGCCACCCGAGAACAGCCAGATCGCCGGGTCCTCAGGGCCGGTCGGAGTGGTGTCAACCGACTCGCCCGGATCAGGGGGATCATCATCGGCTTCGATGGTCGCCGGCCTCCAGTCGGCGTCGGCCGCACGGAACCGGGCGACGTGGCGTTGGTGGACCACGGCGGCGGCGGCACGAGACTGGGAGATGATCGCCCCCGTCGCCTCGGGGGTCAGATCGGGGTTGACCATGACTACAACCGCGCCGCGGCGGAACACACCGAAGATGGCAGCGGCGAACCCGGCGCCGTCGGGCATGACGATGAGCACCCGGTCTCCGCGACCGACGCCCAGATCGGCGAGCCTGGCAGCGAAACGGGAGGCCATCGAGTCGAGCTCGGAATAGGTGACCACCCCATCGTCGAGCCTGATCGCCACCCGGTCGCCGCGACCTTCCGCCAGACGACCGCGGAGGAAGAAGTGGTCGGCGTTGAGTGTCTCCGGCCAGTCGGTCACTACCGGAGACGATACCGTGAGGTTGATGAGAGTCGCCTTGGTCACCGGGCCGACATCAGGAATCGGGAAGGCGGTTGCCCTGGAGCTCGCCCGCCGGGGATATCACGTGGTGGGCGCAGGGAGATCGGTGGAGCGCATCGGGGCCACCATCGACGAGATCGTCGCCGCCGGAGGTTCGGCCGAGGGACTGATCATCGACCTTGCCTCACTGGCCTCGGTGAAAGATGGCGCCGCTGAATACGTCGACTCCGGGCGGGGGCTCGACGTCCTGGTCAACAATGCCGGTGTGGCAATGGCCCGTGGTGTGACCATCGACGGCTTCCAGACCCAGTTCGGGGTCAACCATCTCGGCCATTTCATGCTCACTCGCCAACTCCAACCCGCCTTCCACGGGTGCAGTCGAATTGTCCAGGTTTCGTCCAACATGCATTACCGGGCAACGGGGATCGACTTCGAACGGGTGACCACCCGGACCCGGTCGCGATTCGGCGTTTCCGAGTACAGCGTCTCCAAGCTGGCCAATGTCCTCTTCGTCAGAGAGGCCGCCCGGCGACATCCCGGCCTGCGCTTCCACGCGGTCCACCCGGGGTTGGTAGACACCGGGATCTTCCCCTGGTACACCAAGCCCTTCCTCAGGGGCATGGTCACCCCCGACGAGGGCGCTGACACCGTGGTCTGGTCCGCCACCGACCCAGGTCTCGCATCCAGGTCTGGTGGCTACTACGCCCGTCGGGCCGAGCGGCTGCCCTCGGATGTCGCTCTCGACGATGACCTGGCCGCCGAGCTCTGGGAGCGGTCCGAGGAGTGGTGTCGAGTGGCCGCCGCCGATTAGCTTCATGGCGGAATGAGCGAAGGCGAGCCCCTCTACTACGGCGATTACCTGCGTCTCGACAAGCTGCTCGACTCCCAGGAGTTGGTAAGCGCACGGCAGGGCAACCCGGTGCATGACGAGATGCTCTTCATCATCGTCCACCAGGCATATGAGCTGTGGTTCAAGCAGGTGATCTGGGAGTTGGACTCGATCATCGTCCTGCTCGACCAACCGACTCTCGACGAGCGTGACATGGCCACCGTGGTCAATCGGCTCCGCCGGGTTCACACCATCCAGGGTCTCCTCATCGAACAGGTCGATGTCCTCGAGACGATGACACCCGTCGACTTCCTCGACTTCCGCGACTACCTCTTCCCCGCGTCCGGATTCCAGTCGGTCCAGTTCCGTATCGTGGAGAACAAGCTCGGGGTTCGTCGCGCCGACCGTCTCAAGTTGGCGGGGGCGGTGTACACCGATCGGTTCACCGCCGACGACCGAGCCCTGGTCGAGTCGATGGAAGACAAGCCCTCGTTGTTCGACCTCGTGGAGTTGTGGCTGGAGCGCACCCCTTTTCTCGACCAGGGCGACTTCGACTTCTGGGAGGCGTATCAGCAATCGGTGCACCAGCGGATCCGCGCCGACCGGGTGGTGGTGGAGCTCAACCCCAATCTCAGTGACGACGAGAAGAAGGCCCAGTTGGAGGAGTTCGACTCGATCATCGTTCAGTACCAGGCGGTATTCGATCCCGACCGACATGCCATCGAGGTCGACGCAGGGCGGCTCCGGCTCAGCCACCGGGCGTTTCAGGCCGCCCTCTTCATCACCCTCTACCGCGACGAGCCGGCACTCCAGGAGCCATACCGGGTCCTCGAGCTGCTCATGGACATCGACGAGGGATTCACCATGTGGCGGTACCGGCACGCCCAGATGGCTCTTCGCATGATTGGGCGCCGGATCGGCACCGGCGGCTCGGCCGGAGCCAAATATCTTGAGCGATCGGCCGAGCGCAGCCGGGTCTATGGAGACCTGTTCAACCTGTCCACTTTCCTGGTCCCCAGGGCCGATCGCCCAGAACTCCCCACCGGGATCCTCGAGTCGATGCGGTTTCGCTACCAGTCGTGAACCTCAAAGACGGTTTCACCCGCTTCCTCGGCGCCGACCCCGACCGGCTCCATTTCGCCGCACACTCCCATCACCCCTGGCCCGACGTCAGCTACCACGCCCACCAACAGGCCTGGCTCGACGCTGCTCGGTCGATGGACGACAAGTGGGAGCTGATCTTCGGCAAGTTGATGCCATCGGTGGCGACCAGGGTTGCCGACCTGACCGGTCTCGCCTCCGGGGAGACCATCGCCTTCGCTCCCAACACCCACGAGTTCTTGGTCCGGATCTTCTCCTGCGTCGAGCCACCGGTGCGAGTACTCACCACCGACGCCGAGTTCCACTCGTTCACCCGCCAGACCCGCCGCTGGGAAGAAGAAGGCCTGGCCATCGTCGACAGAGTCCCTGCCGAGCCATTCCAGACTTTCGCCGAGCGGTTCACCCAGGAGGTCCGTCCTGGTGTCCACGACCTGATCTACCTCAGCCAGGTGTTCTACGACTCGGGGTTCGTGGTCCCCGACCTCGACCGGATCGTGTCCTCGGTTTCGGAGGAGACGACTTTGATCGCTATCGACGGATATCACGCTTTCATGGCCCTCCCCTTCAGTCTCGGCGCAATCCAGGATCGAGTCTTCTATCTGGCCGGGGGTTACAAGTACGCGATGAGCGGTGAGGGAGTGTGCTTTCTCCATTGCCCCCCGGGATACGGGCCCCGACCGGTCGACACCGGCTGGTACGCCGGGTTCGGTCAGCTGGAATCCGGTGTGAGCGACCGGGTCCCCTATGCATCTGACGGGTCGCGCTTCCTCGGAGCCACCTTTGACCCGGCCGGGCTGTACCGCATGGATGCGGTCCTCGGCTGGCTAGGAGAGCTAGGAGTGACACCCGGTGGAGTCTCCCACCATGTCTCGGCGCTCCACCAGAGATTTCTCGCCGGTGGCACCCTGCCCGGGGTCTTGACCCCCCCGGCCCCCCTGGCCCGGGGAAACTTCCTCACGTTCGAGACCGACGATGCTGCTCACCTCCATCTAGAGCTCCACAAGAGGAAGGTGATCACCGACTACCGCCGGAACCGGCTCCGCGTCGGCTTCGGCGTCTACCACGACGAGGAAGACGTCGACCGTCTCCTCGCGCACATCTCGGAACTCCTTTGAGGGCGCTCCCACCGCGAGGACAATGTCAACAATGAGCAACCGATGGGTGTGCAACCAATGTTCGAAGACCAACAGTGAGGATGCCTACACCTGCCGGAAATGCGGAACCGTTCGTGGTATCGATGCGCTGGCCACCGGCAACCAACCCCTTCCCACAGCCTCGCCGGTCCCACCGGTTGACCACGACCCGGCCATCCCACCCTCGACTCCGCCTCTGACGAGACGTGGTGGTATCCGTTGGCTTCGCTTCTGGTGGATCCCGGCCGCGGCCATTGGGTTCATCGTCGTCTCCATCGGCCAGGCGCAGAGAGACGACGATGGCCGGCTCACCTCGGCAGGCTCGATGGCAGCGATGGACCTTCAGGTCGGTGATTGCTTCGACCATGAGTTCGACGAGACCGGAGAGGAAGACATCGACACGGTCCGCGGGGTCCCCTGCAGCCAGCCCCACGTCTACGAGGTGTTCGCAATCCACAATCTTGGCCCCGGCGCCTACCCGACCGACGATGAGATGGACGCGGTCTTCTTCGACGAGTGCCTGTACGCCTTCGACACCTTCGTCGGCGTGGTGTACGAGGAGTCGGAGCTTTGGGTGGACATGTTCGTCCCGTCCCGCACCGGGTGGGACGAAGGGGATCGTTCGTTCACCTGCTTTCTCTACGAGCCCGACACCATCCTGACCGGGTCGATGCGGGACGCCAACCGCTGACGTCACCCCGAACCTCTGTGGATAACTCGGCGGAAACAGTGGATAATGAGTCGATGGCGCTGGTGCCGGCAATGCGGGTGGTGCCCCTGTCACGGGTCAGGCGACATGAGGAGATCGACCCTCTCAGGGTCGAACAGTTGCGACTTCGAGTCGAGTCCGAGGGAGTCCAGGTCAACCCGGTGATCTGTGCCGAAGCCGGGGACGAGGGCTTCGTCGTCCTCGATGGGGCCAGCCGCACCGAGGCGCTTCGTCAGTTGGGCTTTGAGTATGTGGTGGTCCAGGTGGTCGACCCCGCCCGTGTCACCCTGGAGACCTGGCACCACGTCATCCGTAACTGCCAGCCCTCCGATGTCGTCGATCAGATTGCCTCTCATCCCGAGCTCATACTCTCCGAAGCCCAAGGGACGCCACGGGTCACCACCGCCGATGGAACCGTGGTCTCGGTATTGGGGAGCGGTATGAGCCCCAACGCCACGCTCTCCTCGCTGGTCAACTCGTATATCGGGCGGTGGACGGCGAGCCGGATCGTCGACCCGGCCCCCGACATCGTCTCTTGGCGGTTCCCCGACTGGTCGGTGATCGTCGAGTTCCCGCCTCTGGATGCCACTGAGGTGATCAAGACCGCCCTCGGTGGGGACCTCCTCCCCGCCGGCGTCACCCGGTTCCTCATCCCCGAACGAGTGCTCAGGCTCAACGCCCCCGTCAGCCTTCTCCAGGGCTCGGGGAGTCTCGCAGCCAAACAGGAGGCGTTGGACGCGCTGATCCGGGCCCGGTCCCGGGCAGGCCGAGTCAGACGCTACGAGGAGACAGTGGTCGTCCTCGACGACTGAGCCCCGTCCACCCGCCTCTATCGTCGTCCCGATGAGCTCAGACCCTCTGCTCGCGGTCGTCGAAATCCCGGGTGGAAGTCGGAACAAATACGAGATCGACAAGGCGACCGGCGAGATCTTCCTCGACCGGCCGCTGTTCACTGCGACCCGGTACCCGGCGGACTACGGGTACTTTCCCGACACACTCGCCGAGGATGGCGATCCCCTCGACGTCCTGATCCTGGTGGCCGAGCCTACCTTCCCGGGGTGCCGAATCAGAGTGCGGCCAATCGGGGTATTCCTCATGGAGGACAGCGGCGACCCCGACCACAAGGTGGTGGCCGTCCCCCACGGGGACCCGCGGTGGGAGTCGGTCATCGACGTCGACCAGCTCGATGTCCATCTTCGGCGGGAGATCGAGCACTTCTTCCAGGTCTACAAGGAGTTGGAGGGGACCAAGACCGCCGCACTCGGATGGCGAAGCGCCGATGAGACCTGGCCGATCATCGAAGCCGCCAAAGCCGCTTACATCCCCGATTGACATCCCGGCTGCCACACAACGGAGCGACCGGCCTAGGGTGGAACAGAGTCAACCGGAAGGGATCCGATGTTGAAACTGACCCAGACTGCCGCAGTCGCCCTCGAGACCATCCGTCAGAGCGAGGGAATCCCCGAAGATCACGGGACCCGGCTCACCGCCGGCCAACAGTCCGGTGGGGAGGTGGCGATCCGACTGGAATTCGTCGAGGAGGTGCCTAAAGACGACCTGGTGGCCGAGGAATCCGGTACCGAGGTCTTCGTCGACCCCGAGATCGCCGACACCCTGTCCGACGCCCTCTTGGACGTCCAGGACAGCGGCGAAGGCATCGCCTTCGTCTTCAAGCCGCAACCCTCCTGACCGAGGAGCTTCAGGTGTCGGGACCCCCCGGGACCACGGCGACACAAACCAGCTCGACCTTGGCCGACGGGTCGAACAACGCCGCCACACCGATCAAGGCCATCGGGGGGAAGTGACGTCCGAAGACCTCCCGGTACGAGATCCCGATCGGCTTCAGGCTTGCCTTGTACTCCTCCAGGGCCGTGGTGTAGATGATCATCGACACCAGGTCGGAAGGTTCGCCACCGGCTTCGGCAATGACCCGAGCCACGCCCCGACACGAGATGGAGAACTGGTCGACGATCGATTCGTCGTAACCACCTTCTGGCCGCTCACCGGTGATCCCGGCGAGATGGACGGCCCGCCCCTCTCCGGCCACGGCACCGTAAGAAAAACCCACCGCCGGGGGCATCCCCTCCGGGTCGTACAGATGGTGGCGGCTCAACGCCCGGTCCACTCCGGTGGGCGCTTGCCGGTGAACGCCCGGTAAAACTCGGCGTGGTCGGCGGTGGTCATCATCAGTGCCTGGGTGAAGGCCTCCAACTCGATCGCCGACGCCAGGTCCATGTCCTGTTCCCGACTCACCAGTGTCTTGGTCACGGCATGAGCCATGGCCGGGCCATCGGCAAGACGACGGGCCAATTCGGTGGCCTCGGCGGAAAGGTCCACGCGAGAAACCACCCTGGTAGCCAGACCCATGGCCATCGCGGCGTCAGAGTCGACCTCGTCGCCTAGAAGGAGGATCTCGGTGGCCCGTCCCAGACCGACAAGTCGGGGCAGGAGGTAGGCCGATCCCATGTCGGCCCCGGCGAGACCCACCTTGGTGAAGAGAAAGTGGAGCGATGCCGTATCGGCGAGGAGTCTCAAATCGGCCGCCAGGGCGATGACTGCCCCAGCGCCGGCGGCGGTGCCATTGACCGCGGCGATGATGGGTAGGGGAAGACGGCGCATCCGCTCGACCACGGCTCCGGTCATCCGGGTGAACTCGAGGAGGCCCTTGGCGTCCATCTCGAGGAGAGCCCCGATGATCTCATTGACATCCCCGCCCGAGCAGAACCCTTCCCCCTCGCCGGTAATGATCAGGACCCTGACATCATCACGAAGCTCGATTTCGGCAAGCAGATCACGAAGGTCGGCATATACCTCGAAGGTGAGGGCATTGAGCTTTCCGGGTCGGGTGAAGGTGACGGTGGCGACCCCGTCATCGACCTCGAATCGGAAGTGCTCCCATGACGAAGCAAGACCGGGCGAGGCTCGAAAAGGGCTCACCCGCTGAGGGTACCCGGGTCGCAACCTCGAACCGGCTCAGGAAGCCGGCGTCAGAGTCCGGTCTCGAGCCCTCAGAGACCTGAATATCCCGTGAAACTGGCCGATTAGATGACCGGGCCGGCGAAGAAGATCGATGTTCCGATGTTTATCCGCTCGACGAGGTCGACGGGGACAACGTCGAGGGTAACTTTGCCCTATGACCGATGGGGCACTCGTCGAAGAAGCGGAACGGCTCGGACACGACCTCCTCCCCATCGCGGAGGTGGGCACACCGGGAAGGGTCAATCACGACCTGGTGGCGGCGATAGGAGCTGTCGGACTTTTCGAGCGACTCTTCCCCGAGGAGGGGACCACCGCCGTCGAGTTGTGCCAGGTGAGACAGGGTCTCGCCCGAAGTTGTCCCGAGGCGGAGACGGCCTTCGCCGTCCAGGGGCTGGGAGGGGTGCCCATCCATCTGTTCGGGAGTGAAGCGACGAAAGAGCGGTGGATGCCTGAGTTCAGGGCAGGCCGGGCGGTCGCTGCATTCGCCCTAACCGAGCCGGGGGCGGGTTCGGACGCCGCCAACCTCTCGATGACCGCGGAGCGGGACGGTGACGGTTTCCGACTGAGTGGAGAGAAGACCTACATCTCCAACGCTCCCGACGCCGACGTGGCGACGGTGTTTGCCCGCACCACCGCCGCCGGAGCAAGCGGCATCACCGCCTTTGTCGTGCCGACCGACCTCGACGGGGTGAGCGGGGAAACTATCGAGATGATCTCGCCCCATCCGCTGGGGCGATGGGTGTTCGACGGTGTGCTGCTCTCGTCTGAGGAGATCCTCGGCGAGATCGACCACGGATTCCGGGTGGCGATGACCACACTCGACCTGTTCCGGCCGAGTGTCGGAGCCATGGCGCTGGGGATGGCCGAAGCCGCCTTGAGGATCGCGGTGGATCACGCCTCCAGCCGGGAAGCCTTTGGCTCGTCGATCTCGGAGTTCCAGGGGGTGTCACACCAACTCGCTGATGTCAGGCTGGGGATCGAAGCGGCGTCACATCTGGTGTACTCGGCTGCGGAGACCTACGACTCCGGGCTCAGGGATCGGCTCACCGGACTGTCGGCGATGGCCAAATTAGCCGCCACCGAGACCGCCCAGCAGGCCGTCGACGTCGCCATCCAGGTTCTCGGCGCCAGAGGTCTCGAGGCGGACTCCACCCTGGCCCATCTCTACAGAGAGGTCCGGGCGCCCCGCATCTACGAAGGCACATCGGAGATCCAGCGCAACATCATCGCCCGGGAGCTGTTCCGCGGTCGGATCTAGTGGCTGCGCGGTCTTGTCTGGTTGCGCGGCCTTGCCTCCTGATGGCCCGGGTTGCGCCGTCTAGCTGGCGGCCCGGGTCTCCACCATGACACATGCCCCGGCCAGCCAGTCGAATCCACCGGTGTCGAGCGAGTCGCCGAGCTCCCGCGAGAAGGCCCCGGGCTGGACCCAGACGCTCTCGATCCCTGCCTCGGCAGCGTCGGCGACCACTCCCACTCCGACCGAGGCCGGCACCACGAGCACGGCCATGGTCGGTTTCTCAGGGATCTCGGTCAACCGGTCCCAGGCGGCATCACCGTCGACGTATTCGCGGTTGGGGTTGACCGCGAAAACCCGGTACCCCTTGTTCTTGAGGTCCCGGTAGATGATCCCCCCGTACTTCCCCGGCGTATCGGTTGCCCCCACCACCGCAAACGACGTTCCCGGCTCGTCCAACACCTCTCTCAAATCAGTCATGCCTCACCAAACACCCCGGCGTCGATCCTGATTCCACGAAGGCGAACCTCAGGTTGTCCAGCCCGCATGTCGCAACAGACTCTCTCCGGTTTGACCCACGACTCCGTACGTCACCCCAACTCGAGAGAGTTGGTCGCGCATGCCGGTTCATACAACCCGAGGTGGGCGTATCAGCCGAGAGCCGCCCGAACCCCGTCGGGGACGGTCACCGGAGTGAAGCTGGCGGGGTCGACGAAGACGATTACCTCGCCCCCCCTGGCGACCACCGCCTGATCGGAGACCCGGCGGGTGGTTACGGCCACGGTCATCGAGGTGTTGCCGAACTTCTCCACGGAGACCTCGGTGGACAAGGTGTCGCCCATCGTGGCCGGGGCAAGGAAGTCGATCTCCATTCGGGCGGCGACCACGTCGAGTCCGGTGCCACCCAAATCGGGTCCACCGAGACCGGCATCCTCCAGCCAGTCGCTCACCGCATCGTCCCAGTACCGGCCGTAGTTCCCGTTGAACACGATTCCTTGTGGGTCACAGTCGGAGTAGCGGATCTTCTGCAGCGTGGCCACGGGACCAGGGTGGTCGGACCTCGCCGTGAGGACAAGGACCCCGGCCTCATCCAATCTCGAGAGAGTTCGACCCTCATGCGGGCCGTACTGCCTGAGGTTCGCTGGTTTATCGTCTCCCCGTGGACACTGTGACCATCGACGGAGGGGCGTTGTTGCCGGATCAGGTGGTGGAGGTTGCCTATCGGAGGGCGAGGGCGGTGGTGGGAGCCGATATCGGCGAGCGGCTGGCCCCGGCGCGGGAGGTAGTCGAACGGGCGGTCGACTCCGGCGAGGTGGTCTACGGGATCACCACCGGGTTTGGGGCACTGGCCGGGACCCACATCGGCCGGGAGCAGACCGAGACCCTCCAACTCAACCTTCTCCGCTCGCACGCCACCGGTGTCGGCGACCCTCTGCCCGACATATTGGTCCGGGCGATGCTCCTGCTCAGGGCGCGCACCCTGGCCCAGGGATACTCCGGTGTCCGACCGGTAATCGTGGAGAAGCTCCTCGAGATGCTCGACCGCGACATCCTCCCCGTGGTCCCCTCCCAGGGCTCGGTGGGCGCCTCGGGCGACCTGGCCCCCTTTGCCCATCTGGCGCTGCCCATCGTCGGTGAGGGCCATGTCAGGGTCGACGGGCGTGTCGTCCCCTCCTCGATGTCCGGCTTGGAGCCGGTCCGCCTGCACACCAAAGAAGGGCTCTCCCTCCTCAACGGGACGGAAGGCATGACCGCCATGGGGGTCATCTCACTGGAAAGGTGCCGGCATCTGGTGGTCGCCGCCGATGTGGCCGCCGCCCTCAGCGTCGAGGCCCTGACGGGAAGCGCCCGACCGTTCACTCCCCGGATCCACGACCTCCGCCCCCACCCCGGCCAGGCATCCTCAGCCCGTCGTATCGCCGCGCTGCTCGACGGGTCCCCGATCGGTGCGTCTCACGCCGACGACTTCGACCATGCCGTCCAAGACGCCTATTCCCTGCGCTGTGCCCCCCAGGTCCACGGAGCGGTCGCCGACACCCTCGATCACATGGAAGCGGTCCTAACCCGTGAGTTGGGCTCCGTGGTCGACAACCCGATCGTCTTCCCCGAAACCGGTGATGTGGTCTCGGGCGGCAACTTCCACGGCGAGCCGCTGGCCTTCGTCCTCGACTTCGGCGCCATTGCCGTCTCTGAACTGGCCTCGATCTCGGAGCGCCGCACCGACCGGATCCTCGACCCCACCCGCTCCAACGGGCTCCCCGCCTTTCTCTCCCCCGATCCCGGGGTCAACTCCGGCTACATGATCAGCCAATACGTCCAAGCGGCGTTGGTGGCCGAGAATCGGATACTCGCCCACCCGGCGTCGGTGGACTCGGTACCGACCTCGGGCAGCCAGGAGGACCATGTCTCGATGGGGTGGGGTGCGGGAATGAAACTGCTCACCATCATCGACAACGTCCGCCGGGTGATCGCCATCGAGATCCTTTGCGCGGTGCAGGGGATCGAGCACCGAGCCCCGCTGCGCCCGGCTCCAGGCACGAGCGCCGTGGTCGATCTGGTCAGATCTCATGTCCCTTCCCTCACCGAGGACCGGTCGCTCTCAGCCGAGATCGAGACCATCGCCGGCATCATCGACGAGGGAGCCCTCACCGCCCTCATCCGATGAGCGACCTGTACCTGACCGGGATCGGGCTACTCACCACCAACGACGGTGAACCGGTGTCCGACGCCACGGTGGTCGTCGACGGTGGCCGGGTCGGCTACGCCGGTCCCGAGGCCGATGGCCCCTACCGGGGGACGGCCACCGTCATCGAGTGCGGGGGCCGGGCGGTCATCCCCGGGTTCGTCGACGCCCACACCCACCTGGTCTTCGCCGGCGACCGCTCCGACGAGTTTCGGCGGAGAATGGCAGGGGAGGGCTACCAGTCGATCGCCAAATCCGGTGGAGGCATCCTCTCCACGGTGGCCGCCACCCGTGCCACCGGCGAGGACGAGCTATTTGACCTGGCCGCCTCGCGGGTGCGGCGGATGATCGCCGCCGGCACCACCACCGTCGAGATCCAGTCGGGATACGGCCTCGACACCGAGACCGAGGTCAGGACGCTTCGTGTCGCCCGCCGCCTCGGCGAGAGCCTGGGGGTGACGGTGCGTACCACCTTCCTTGGGGCTCACTCCGTTCCACCGGAGTTCACTGACGACCGCGGTGGCTATATCCGCGTCGTCGTCGACGAGATGCTCCCCGCAGTAGCCGGCCTCGCCGACTATTGCGACGTGTTCGTCGAGGAAGGCTTATTCGCCGTCGACGAGGCTCGGGAGATCCTCACCGCCGCCTCCGCTCACGGCCTCCAGGCACGGGTCCACGCCGAGCAGTTGGGCCACAGCGGTGGTGCCGCCCTGGCCGCAGAGCTGGGGGCAGCTTCGGCCGACCACCTCGACCACGCCACATCCGACGACGCCGGCGCCCTGGCCGAAGCCGGAGTCGTCGCGGTCCTCGTACCCGGGGCCTCCTACACATTGAGATCGCCACAGGCCCCGGGACCAATGCTCTGGGATGCCGGCTGTGTCGTCGCCCTGGCCAGCGACTGCAACCCGGGGACCTCCTACCTGGAGTCGATGGGTCTGGCCATCTCCCTTGCGGTGGTGGAGATGGGCCTGACCACCGAGCAAGCCCTCTGGGCTGCCACCAGGGGCGGAGCAATGTCTCTGGGTCTGGAAGACCGGGGAGTAATTCGGCCTGGATCGGCAGCCGACCTGGTGGTGCTCGACGCCCCGACGCCGGACCACATCGCCTACCGGCCCGCCACCAACCTGGCGTGGAGGGTCATCGCCGGGGGACGAGTCGTCGGCAGCTTCTGATCAGCCCGAAACCTCGGCGGACAAGCTGAGCAACCCCGGTGAGCCAGCTCCACCCGGGTCAGATCGTCGCTCCGAACCACCCCATCATGGCCGATGAGGTTGAATGGCGCGATGGACCGGGAGAAGATCGAGCGCTTCCTCGACAGGTTCGTCGGGTTCGCCGCCGGGACCACCACCATCGCCCTCCTCGCCATCGCAGACCGGTCCGGGTTGAGCGGCTGGCTGGGACAACATGGTCGGGGCACCACCGCCGAGATCGCCGCCGGAGCCGATCTCAACGAGCGGTACGTGACCGAGATCCTCTCCGGATTGACCTCCGCCGGGGTGGTCGAGCACGACGACGGGGTATTCACCCTTCCCCCTGAGCACGCCGTGTTCCTCTCCGACGAGTCCAGTCCCTACTTCATGGGGGGATGGCTCGACATGCTCCCCGCCGCCATGGACAAGCTCGACCGACTGGCCGACGTGACCATCCATGGTGGGGGCATTCCTTTCGACGAGTTCGAGGGCGGTCTGATCAACGGGCTCGACCGGGCCAACGGGCCCTCACAGCGGGTCCTGCTCACCCGGAAATGGCTGTCCGGTGTCCCCGGGTTGGTGGAGCGTCTCGAGGCCGGGATACGGGTGGCCGATGTGGGATGTGGGACCGGGACCGCCGCCATCGAAATGGCCCGGGCCTACCCCCGGGCCGAGGTGGTCGGCTACGACCTCTCCGGCTCCTCCCTCGAACTGGCCAGGACCAGAGGCGACGGTGTCGGCAATCTCATATTCGAAGCCCGGTCGGCTGAGGAGATCCCGATCGATCCCGGTTTCGATCTGGTAACCGCCTTCGATGTGATCCACGACCTGGCCGACCCGCTCGCCGGTCTGATCCGGATCCGCGAGGCACTCCGGCCCGGCGGGGTTTTCCTGATGATGGAGCCCAACGTCGGCTCTCATCTGGACGACAATCTCGGTGACATCGGGACCCTCTTCTACGGAATCTCCACCCTCCACTGCTTGACCCAGTCGCTGGCACAAGGAGGCGCCGGTCTGGGTGCTGCCTGGGGGCGGGAGCGGGCAGAGGAGATGGCAGGTGAGGCCCGGTTCGCCAGCTTTGACCGTCTCGACGAGATCACCAACCGGTTCTCCGCGTTCTACCTCCTGCGACCCTGACCGGGCGGCTCCCGGTTTGCCTGAATACAGGTTTGGGCAATGCCAACATCGGGGATAGGTACAGACATGAGCAACCAAATGTTGGTCGAACAGGTCGTCCCCGAAGAGCCGGGCCCGGTATTCGCCTCGTGGGTCTCGGCCGAAGGCCTGGCCACATGGTGGTGGCCACACATCCCCGACACCACGTATCGGTTCGATAACCATGCCAGCGGCTCATACGAAATCCTCTCCAAGGCGGCGGGAATCGGTGTCAGAGGAGAGGTCCTCGAGATAGAGGAGCCATCGATGATCCGCTTGACATGGCGTTGGATCAACGACGGCGTTGAGGAGCCAGAAGATCGGGTTCACGTGACATTCACCCCACGGGTCGGCGACACGCTGGTGACCGTGAGACACGAGCCCGCCACCACGACCGGCGTACCTGACGACATCCGACAGGGCTGGGAAGATGTCCTGGCTCGCCTGGCCGAGATTCACACCCGGGCCGAATCGAAGTCCTGACCGCCTATGGCCACCCCTGATGGTGGGCACGGAATTCCCTGACCTCCTGGGTGGTGGACGGCCCCCAGGTCATCGTGGGGACGGGATGCTCTGACCGCGCCAGTTCCAACTCGTCGGCGGTGAACCCGACCGGCTCGGTGATCGGGTCGATCCCGTAGAGCCTTGCCGCATTCCACCCCAGGATGTTGGCCTTGGCCCGGTCGGTGAGCTCGGGGTAACCGTGGCGCTCCCGGAGCACCGGGGGGATTTGGAAGGCGCGAAAGGCGTCGATCTGTCCTTGGGGTGACCCGTAGAAGATGGAGTCGGTCCCCCACAGAATGTTGTGCTCCCCGAAAGCGACCAACAGCTTCCCGATGACATGAGCAGCCTCCTCGGGCCGTCTCAACAGATGCCACCAAGTCGACCCCAGTTCGGCGTAGACGTTCTCCCCAGGACCGATTCCGGCGTTGCGAACCGACGTGACCAGGCGGTTCACCCCGCGGTTGGCACTGGCTTGGGTGTAGGGGCCCTCCCGGACTGCCACTTCGAACCCCGAGTGGTAGACCACGAATGAGATGTCGCGATGACGGGCCGCCGCCGGCCCGATGTCGGCGGGCGACCCATATCTGGTGTTGTTGGAAAGGCCTTTGTGGGTGAACAGGATCGGGGTGCCGATCTCGACCAGGTGCCGGAGAAAGAGGTCGCCGACGACGGCACGATTGGGGTCACGGTCGTCGAGCCACCATCCCATTCCTCCCGGGAAGTGGGTAAAGGTCTTCCAACCGGCGACGCGATGCTCGGCCACGGTTCGCGACATCTCTTCGAGCACCGACCCGATCGGGGCGGTCTGGGGCAGAGCGAGGGCGTTCACCACCACCCGTTCGTCACCGGAGAGGGCAACCACCAACTGGCGGGTCTCTTCCATGATCTCATTGGATAGCGGGCTCCCCTTGGGGTTGATGGGGAGCCCGGAGAGGGCAACCATCGTGGTGTCGGAGCGGATGAATATCTCCTCGAGGAAGTGGTTGGTGGCGAAACATGCCCTTGGATCGTCTTCCTCCTGGCAGCGCGCCTGGGGGAAGTTGGCACCCCAGAACCAGTTCCCCCTGGTCGACGGGTCGAGGTCGTACTCGAGGAGGTGGCCCTGGACATCGAAGACCCAGACCGGTGGGCCGATCACCGCCCTCGCCGCCTCGTTGTCGAGCCGGCTCTCCGGGTCGAACGGGTAGAAGCTCCCGACCGGGAAGCCTCGAGCGAGGGCCACCGTCTGGTCGATGGCGCCGAGACAGATGGCCAGCGCACTCGCCGAGCGGAGGAACCTCCTTCGGCTGATCCCGGTGCGCTCCACCGCCGAGTCGATCCCGGCATTGGCGATGTTGGTCATCTCAACACGGGCCGGAGTCATCGGCTCGGGGTCGTACTCGCCGTTGGAGCACTGCCCGAAACTGATGGGAAGACCGGGGTCTTCCTTGCGCCAGTCGATGGGCATCCTCGGATTCTGCCCTATACCGGCGCCAAATCACAGTGGTCGGGAGAAGAAGTCGGTCTGGCAAGCCAAAGGTGCGTCCCCGGCTGGTATGCCGTTGCCCACGCTCCGGCCATAGTGTCCCCCGTCGTAAGTACGTGGGTGCACCTACTTACGCCGGAGAGCACTTAGTCCAGCCAGTCGGGCAATGAAGCAGGGGCCTGGCCTCCCGGGCACCGGGCGATGTCGCTGACCAGGGCGGCAGCAGGTCCGGCCACGGGCAGAAGGCTCTGGGGGATCCCGCAAAGAATCAGGGCCTGGCCCACCCAGACGTACTCCCAGGGCTCGGGGTTGGGTCCCTGGTCTGGCACGTCATCGGGGTAGGACGGAATCAACCCATGACGTTTGGGAACGGCGAAGTTTTCCGCCGACAGCCAGGCATGTCCCGAGGTGGATCGGAACTGGCCGAACGTGCCGTTCGGGTACCTGAAGTCCAGGGCGTACCCGCCGTGATGTTTGGAGGCACCGGGTATCGACCACCAGGTGAGAGCGGCGTCGATCGCCGCGTCCGAGGTCCCGTTGAGACGGGAGAGAAAGGTGGTCCGTTGAGAGGCTGGCGAGCGGTAAGCGGAGGTGACGGTGAACCCATGACCGGCGGAGCGCACCTCTGCCCTCAACCCCAGCCAGGCCACCGCCGCTTCCGGCTGCATCCGAACCCCTCCAACGCTGACCAGCTCACCGCTGGCGGTGGGGCGGAGCTGGTAGCCCCGCTCCATGGCACGCCCCCAAATCCGGTCGTCGAGATCGGAGTTCCCGGTGATCGAGTAGCGGTCGTCGGGGTACTCCAGCCCGGGGAGGGTGTTGGCTACGGCGTGGTCATAGAGGGCCTGAAAGCCGGGTCCGTCGTACTCCGGGTAATTCTCGTAGCCGGCGCGGGCAGGAAGGGCGGCCACCACCACCAGGATCACTGCCAACCCGAGCCTCTTCATCGGATCAAACGGTAGAGGCGGAAAACCGCTACCAGGCGCCGCCTCCCCCGCCGCCTCCACCTCCCCCGCCGCCTCCGGAGAATCCGCCCCCGCCACCGCCGCTCCCCGATGACGGGGGGGTGAAGGCCCCGGACAGAGCGGACGAAATACCGGCGAAGGCATTCTCGGAGTGGCCCCCTGAGTATCCGTAGTTGCCGAACCAGTAGATAGACGACTGTGTCTCCAGCTCGGGTGGGGCGTGGAGGCGGGCCTGTTCGAGGACTTCCTCGGCGACACCGAAGGTGATGGCGTAGACCAGGTAGCGGTCCCACAGGTCGAGAGAGATCACCGGGGCCTCGTGGAGCCGGGAGAAGTCGGTGAGGTAGCGTCGGAAGGCGAACCATCGGGCCGCCTCCATGGCTCCCTCGGGACTCCTTTTCACCCTCACCTTCCTGAAGGAGAGGAAGATGAACAGGATCACCGCCCCGGCGACCAGCCCGATGAACACCAGGATGGGGAGCACCGCGCTATGGGAGGGACGGCGACTGGCCAGGCCGGGGAGGATCATCACTCCCCCGACGATCAGGATGATCACCCCGAGCAGAAGCAGACCGACCACCTTCTTCCCGGTGAAGTCGAGAAGATGGTTGCGCTTCACCGCGCCGGTCACCTTGGCGCGGAATGACTGGTAGGTCTGGGCATTGGCCGAGGCGTCTTCACGGATTCGGCTGCGGAACTCATGAAGGGGCTGAGGCCCGTCGCTGAGCACCCGACCGACCACGGTCATCACAGATTGCTCGAAGTCGCGCAACCCGGTCGCCTTGCCCTCGATGCTGAGCACCAGGTCGGTGATCATCTCCCGTCGCAACCCTCCCCAGGTCGTCCGTTCCACCTGGGACGGGGTAGCCCCGATCACCCCCTTGCGGATCAAGTCGAACAAGGTGGCAGTGAACTCCTTCTCGGTCACCAGGCCCTGGGAGAGCAGGGCGCCGACTTCGGCCGGGCTCAGGTCGGAAGGTGGCTCTTGCTCGTACTCCCGGTCGTAGTCGACCCTGGGCTCCCTCCCGTAGCGGAAGTAGACCGTTCCTCCGATACCGAAGACCATGAAGAGGGCCACCCCTCCCCCGGCGACCAATCCGTTGCGGGCGGCCCGGGCCGCCTGCTCCTCCTCATCGTCGAAGCGTTGCTCCTCCTCGAGAATGGCCGCCAGCCCCTCTCCCTCGATCCGCTGGGCGCCGTCGGTCGATGCCAGCATCGAGGTGGGGAACACCACCCGGAACTCCACCCACTGCTCGCTGGGCACGTTGCGGGCGAGAAGGCTGGGGCTGATCCCGTCGTCGCCGAGTGAGGTCGACCCGTCGACCCCGAACGGGTGGCCCCACACAAAGATCTCATCGCGGACTCCCCCGGGGGGCAGGCTCATGGTGGCGTTGACCCGGTCGACCCCCACCGACCACTTTTCACCCCAGACCTGGAGGTTGACGTCGACCACGTCGTCGTAGACCCTGGTCAGCCCGGTCATCACATAGCGGATGGCAAAACGCCGTACCTCGTCACGGCTCTCGTGATGCCACACCACCCTGACATATCCCTGGATCGGCTCGACCCCGTAGGTCCCTGATGGAGAGCTGCAACCCAGGGTGGTACACCCTCCCAGGCGGTAGGGGCCCGACTCGTCGCCCACCGATACCACCTCGATGGTCTCCCCACTTCGTATCCTGATATCGCGGTAGGCGCCGCTGAAGCTTCCATCGAAGGAGTAGGCGAGGATCTCGGTGACCTCCAAGGAACCATCCGGTCTGACCGTGATCGAGACATCGGCGTCGGCGATCCAATAAGAGCGGGCCAACGCGGGGAGCGCCGGCCCCAACAGGAACGCCGCTACCGCCAGCACCGCGAAAACCGACCGGATGTGACTCCGGGTCATCTCGGCTCGCGCTGATCCAACTTGGACATCCCGGGCACTAGTGCTCCGGCTCGTAAGTTCCGTGCGTGTAGCGCCGAGCCATCGGTCGCTCCTGGCAAGGACGCAGGACGAA
>CAYZKF010000008.1:3913-20548 GCA_964479135.1 uncultured Acidimicrobiaceae bacterium | reverse complement strand
GCCACAGCCCGGAGGGGGATGTGCACCCAGGTTAGGCAACGATCCAGGCGGACGGTAGTTGGACAACGGGGGTCGCCGGGACCGGAGTGCCCCTCGGGTGACCCACGGACTCTGGGGCGGCGGGATCAGGTATCGGTGGTGGAGGTGTCGGCCCCCCGGCCGATGCCATCAGAAGAGGGGTCCGGGTCATCGAGATCGGCTTCCAGCTCGGTCTTCTGGTCGAGAGCGCGCCCTCGCAGATCGGCCAGGAAGGCGTGGATCTCTTCGTCGGACCAGGTCGGGTCGATCGTGAAGAGGATGCGCACCACGAAACCTTACAGTCACCGGCGTCTGGCGCTTGCCCCTGGTCGAGGCGGAGGTTGGAAGCCTTCGCGGGGTAGTTCCCTCAAGGCGACCCTTGGGCCTGCCGATTTCTATGAATCGGGAGGACTTCCTTGCAGGACAAGACGATTCGGACGTTCGGTGCAACCCTGGTGCTGGCGCTGGTCGCCGTGGCCGCCGTTGCCCAGTTCGCCAGCGATCGAGACCGCGGCCAGGTGGACCTGGTAGTCGCACCGGTTCAACCGACTGGCGTCACCCCGCCCGACTCGACCACCACCCTACCCGAGCCTTTCGTCTACCGCCTCGGGGTCCTCGCCGGAGTGACCACCGACAACTTCTGGGGCTTCTACGGCGAGAGCGGGTCGGTGTGGGACGCCTACATCCTCGGTCCCACCAAGCCTGCTCTCTACACGCTCGACCCGTCTTCGGGTGCCATCGTCCCTGAGCTCGCCGGCGAGGATCCTGCAGCCGTGGAGGTTGACGGAGTCTGGCGAGTGGTGGTGACCATCAACGACCAGATGGCCTGGAGCGATGGTCGCTCGATCACGGCCGACGACGCGGCCTTCACCTTCGAAACTGTCCGCCGACTCGGGCTGGGCGGGGCATGGGCCGAGTCCTTTCCGCCGGAGGTCGCCACGGTGGCGGCGCTGAGCCCGCATCAGCTCCTCATCGAGTTCACCGAGCGACCGACCCTCCGCATCTGGCCCCACTCGGTGGGAATGGCGCCAGTGATGCCCGCCCATGTTTGGGAGCCACGGATCGCCGGTCTCGACGCCGCAGCTCTCTACCTCCTCGACGGGGCCGAAGATGTGGGCGGCGGCCGATTGACGCTGGCGTCGGTGACCCCCGAGGTGGTGGTCAGTTTGCGCAATCCCGGGTATGTCCACGGCTCCGGTCCGGACCGTGTCGAATATCACGTCTACTCCGACGAAGGCGACGCCATCGCCGCCCTCCGGGACGGCGCGATCGACTCGGTACTGGGCCCATCGGGCCTCAACGATCAGCATCTCGCCGCGGTCGTCCCCGACGATCCGATTGAGGTGGTTACCAGCCCGGCCAACGGAATCCGGTATCTGGGCTTCAACCTGGAGAGGGCACCCATGTCCAACCAGGCGTTCCGGAACGCCTTGGCTCTCATCCTCGACCGAGAGGCCCTGTTGGAGGGCCACCCGGCGACCCACGCAGTGGCCGACTCGTATGTGGGGCCGTCGAACACGCCCTGGTTCGATTCGGAGGCGGCATCCGTCAACGCCGCCCGATATCAGGGCGACCTGGTGTCGAGGGCGGAACGAGCCCTCGCCGGTCTCCGCGAGACCGGCTACAGCTGGATCACCGAGCCGACCGTCTCCGGGGATGATCTCATCCCCGGTGTGGGACTGCTCATCGACGGACAGGAGCCGGCGGTGCTGACCATCCTGACCCCGGGGGACGCCTACGACCCGGCTCGACCGGTGTACGCCGCCGGTATCGCCGGGGCTCTGGGATGGCTGGGGTTTGATGTCCGACCGGTGGAGACCGATTTCGACACCGTCGTCGACCTCGCATTCACCCCGGTCGAGGACGGAGCCCGGCAATACGACATGTACCTGTTGGGGTGGACACTGGGCAACCCGGCACTTCCCGGGTTCTACCGGACATTCTTCGCCGCCGACAGCCCACGGAACAACACCGGGTACGTCAGCGAGAGGTTCGACGAGCAGCTCGGTCTCTATGAGGGAGCCCACACCAGGGATCAAGCCCTGGGGGCCCTGTGGGCCATGGAGTCGATTCTCGCCGAAGACCTCCCCTATTTCCTCCTGTACACAAATTCGATCACCGAGGTCTATCGCAAGGATCGGGTGGCGTTTGGCCTCGACCAGATCCTTGGTGGCCTGCAGGGGCGATGGGGCGGGATCGCCGATGTCACCCCGGTGGACGTCCACACGGAAGCTACCCTCGGCGGGTGACGACGGCCAAGCCCTCTGACCGTATATTCACCGTCCCCAACCTGGTCACCTTGGTCCGATTGGTTGGAGTCGGCGTGTTCTGGTGGGTCCTGTTGGCCGAGGACAACGTGGTGGCGGCCGCCTGGCTGATCTTCTTGATCGGCTGGACCGACTGGGTGGACGGGTATCTCGCCCGACGACTCGACCAGGTGTCACGACTCGGCCAAGCCCTCGACCCGGTCGCCGACCGGCTGATGATCGTCTCGGCGGTGGTCGGTGGGCTGATCGCCGGCGTCGTCCCGACTCCGATCGGGATCCCGTTGTTGGTCAGGGAAGGTCTGATGGCGGTGGTGACCCTGGTGCTGGTGGCCGGGGGGAGGGGAACACTGGAAGTCCGTTATGCCGGCAAGCTGGCCACCTTCCTCCTCTACGGAGCGATCCCGGCCTTCTATCTGGCTGCAGCGGGCTTTCTCCCCGACCTGATGCGCCCGGTGGCTTGGGTGACCGGGGTGGTCGGGTTGGCGCTCTACTGGTATGTGACGATTCTGTATCTGGGTGATGCCAGGCGCGCCAGGCGTCGGTTAGAGTCCGCCGCCGCCGAGGAGACCACTGGATGAACGTACCCGAAGACCTCTCATACACAGCGGAGCACGAATGGCTGCGCAAGATCGGTGAGGGGTCGGTGCGCATCGGCATCACCGACTACGCCCAAGACCAACTTGGTGACGTGGTCTACGTAGAGCTCCCGGAACCGGGGAGGGTGGTCGCCGCCGGAGACCTGATGGCGGAGATCGAGAGCACCAAATCAGTTGGTGAGGTGTATGCACCCTTCGATGGGACGATCACCACCGCCAACCCCGCGGTTGCCGATCACCCCGAATTGGTCAATTCTAGCCCGTACCAAGACGGTTGGCTGGTCGAGATCGAAGGTGAGGTTCCAGCCGAAGGACTTCTCGATGCTGCGGCCTATCGCGACCTGACCGAATAACCTTTACCCGCGGAAGATCCGCATCTCCCTATGATTTGGCTGCGTTATGACCGACGACCGCGCCGCCGATCCCAGCCGCCCCAACCCTGAAGTTGAGGTCGAGACCGACCCGACGGTCTTCTATGTGCCGTTGCCCGACCGCGAGGAGCACCCGCTCACTCCGGAGGAGGCAGCCCATATCGAAGGTCTCGAGGGGTTTGCCATCGTCGTGGAGAAAGGCCCGAGCAAAGGTGTCACCTATCTCCTCGGGGAAGGCAACACCACCGTGGGCCGTCATCCGGAGAGCGACATCTTCCTGAACGACGTGACCGTTTCCCGCCAGCATTGTCGATTCTTGGTGACTGCCGACTCGATAGTGGTTGAGGACAGCGGGTCGACCAACGGCACCTACGTCAACGAGGAGCGGGTCGACCAGGCGACGCTCAGCGCCGGCGACGAGGTCCTGATCGGAAGGTTCAACTTCGTCGTGGCTCATGGTGATGGCTGACACCAAAGATCTCAGCATCGGCGAAGTCATCAATCTGCTCCGCGACGACTTCCCCGACATCTCGGTATCCAAGATCCGGTTTCTGGAGAGCCAGGGGCTGATCGACCCGGACCGCACCTCCTCGGGCTACCGACAGTTCGACGGTGACGACCTCGCCCGCCTCCGCTTCATCCTCCAGCAACAACGAGACCACTTTCTTCCTCTCAAGGTCATCAAGTCGAAGCTGACACTCTGGGAGAGGGGCGAGGAGGTCGAGTTGATGCAGGGGGAGAAGGCACCAGGTCTCGAGGATGTCGGGGAGCCTGTGGATCAGGCCACGCTCCTCAAGAGGTCGGGTTTGACCCCTCGAGACCTCGCTGATCTCGACGAGGCCGGTTTGATCCGCATGATCGCCGACACCAACGTCTACCCCCCCGAGGCGGTGATCGTCGCCGTCGAGGCGAGGAGACTGATGGACCAGGGGCTGGAAGCCAGGCATCTCCGATCGATCAGGCTTGCCGCCGACCGTGAAGGTGACCTCATCTCCCAACTCGTGGCACCACTGATCAAGGCCACCAACCCCGACGCCCGGGTACGCGCTCGGGAGATGCTCGAAGAGTGCGCCGAGGCGATAAGGGTGATGCATCGGGCGTTGCTCACCCTCGAGTTGAGACGACACCTGTCATGACCCGAGCCCTCCGAACCGCCGTTCTCGCGGCGGTGTTGGCATCGATGATGGCGTCTCCGGCCGTGGCCTCCCCTTTCCAGTTCCCAAAGCTGATCACCGAGGGTTACGGCCGGAGCGACCCTCCGCCCCTTGGTGCTGCCTCGTGGATCCTCTACGACGCAACCAGCGACACCATCCTCGCCGAACACAATGCCGACGAGATCAGGGCGCCGGCGTCGATAACAAAGATCCTCACCGTCCTGGTGGCCCTGGAGAACAACGACCAGGCGGAGATGGTCACCATCAGCCGACGGGCCGCCAACACCGGTGAGCGAGAGATCGGGTTGGTGGCCGGGGAGAGCATCACCCTGGGAGCTTTGTTGCGGGCTGCCATGGTGCACTCGGCCAACGATGCGGCCACAGCCATCGCCGAGCACGTGGGGGGGTCGCTGGAGGGGTTCAACGAGATGATGAATTCCAGGGCGGTTGAGTTGGGCATGACCCGAAGTCACTTCGTCAACCCCCACGGTCTCGACGCCACCGGTCATGTCACCAGTGCGCGGGACATGCTTCGCCTCGCAGAGGCGGCCATGGAGCGACGGGACTTCCGCGATATCGCCCGGGCCGGGAGAGTGGTCTTCCCCAACGCCCCCGACGGGACGAGGAGAATTGGGACCTCTACCAATCTGATGCTGGACGAATACCAAGGGACCAACGGGATCAAGACCGGGTTCACCTCGAGAGCGCTCCTCACCTTCGTCGCCTCGGCGGAACGGGACGGGCGCAGCCTCACCGCGGTGATCCTGGGGACGGAGGGGAGACGGACCCACTTCGACGATGCCCGAGCCCTCTTCGACTACGGCTTCGACGATCTCCGCATCTATGGGACTCTTGCCGGGCTTCCCTACACTTCACCCTGGCTCACCGTCGACGCTGACCCTCTGACGGTGGCGGCGAACCTCGAAGCCCAGATCCACCTGGCAGGGGAGGGGCTGCTGGCCGCCATTCCCACACCGCCGGCAGGACTTCCCGAGCTCCCACCGCCCCCGGTGGTGACAACACGACGCCACTCAGGGGACACCACCAATGGGGTCTGGCAGGCCCTGTTCTTCTGGATGTCGGCGGCCCTGGGCTCGTGAGTCGATTCGAGTTCGCATCCGAGGTCATACCCGAGTCGGAGTTGCTCTCCCGGGTCGGGGAGCTGGGCGACGCGATCACCGCCGACTACGACGGGCGCGACCCGCTGTTCGTAATCATCCTCAAAGGGTCGGTGCCGTTCGGCGCTGACCTGGTCCGTCGGGTATCGATCCCCTCCGAGGTCGACTTTCTCGGACTCAACCGATATGGCGGCGGCGGTCGGATCGGCATCGCCATGGACCTTTCGACCCCGGTTTTCGACCGAAACGTGATCCTGGTCGAGGATGTCATCGACACCGGGCTGACCCTGGGGGTCCTGCGACGGATGATGACCGACCGGGGAGCGGCGTCGGTGGCAACGGTGGCCCTCCTCGACAAGACGAGACGCCGGGTCACCGATGTCAGCGTCGAATACCGGGGGTTCGAGGTCGGAGATGAATATCTGGTCGGCTATGGGCTCGATTGGCAGGGCCTGTACCGGAATCTGCGGTCGATCTGGGCCGTTCTCGACACCGAGGCGTTCGTAACCCAACCGGCGGTGCTCGCCGACGCGTTGTCCTCCGGCTGACCCTGCCCCGGGTCGCAGTCCCGGGCCGGTGATAACCTCGACGACATGGCCGACCTCGATCGTCTCGTCGCCCTCGACGTGGTCGGCGTGCGCGTCGAGCTCCCGTCCAACCAGCCGATCATCCTTCTCAAGGAGAAAGATGGGACCAGGTACCTGCCGATATGGATCGGGGCAACCGAGGCCACGGCCATAGCCACCGCACTCGAGGGAGTGGCCACTCCAAGACCCCTCACCCATGACCTGCTGCGATCGGTGATCGACGCTCTCGGGGCTCTGGCGACCAGGGTGGTGATAACCGAGATGCGCGACTCGGTGTTCTACGCCGATCTAGCCCTCGACGCCCAGGGAACCGAGGTCGAGGTGTCTTCCCGACCTTCGGACGCAATAGCATTGGCGGTCCGGACCGGCACCCCGATCTTCGCCAACCCGGGAGTCCTCGACGACGCCGGCATCCAATTCGACGAGGAGATCGACCAGGAAGAGGAGGTCGCCAGGTTCCGGGAGTTCCTCTCCGAGGTCACCGTGGAAGATTTCCTCGGTGGCGAAGAAGGCGACCATCCCCATCTCGGCGAAGAGCCCTGACCGAGTTTTCCACAGGAAAGCGTTGACACGGCCGCCAACCCGGGGCTAGCTTGCTCACGGCGGAGTTACACTGGTGTAACCCGGAGGAGTCAATGACACAGGAACTGGCTGGATATCGCGCCCCGCAGGTCTGCAAACTGGTGGGGATCACCTACCGCCAGCTCGACTACTGGGCGAGAACCGATCTCTTGGTTCCATCCCTGCAGGCGGCAAGCGGTTCTGGCTCACAACGTCTCTACTCCTTCACCGACGTGGTACAGCTCAAGGTGATCAAACGACTGCTCGACGCCGGGATGAGTCTGAAGAAGATTCGCTCCGCAGTCGAGATCCTCAGCGAGCAGATGGATTCGGACCAGCCCCTCGCCGACGTCACCCTGCTCAGCGACGGTCAGACCATCTACGCGGCGCACTCCGAAGAAGAGGTGGTCGATGTCTTCCGACGTGGTCAGGGTGTCTTTGGCATCGCCATCGGACCGGTCCAGGACGAGGTCCAGGGTGCCATTCACGAGTTGTTTCCGGACGATGTCCACTACGCCGGGGTGATCGAGGCAGGAGCCCCCTGAACACCGAACGTCCGACCGCAAACGAGATCGAGTTCGCTCACAACAGCGAGCGGCAATTCGCCTTACTCCTCGATTTCTACGGTGTCGAATGGGATTACGAGCCCCGCAGCTTTCCCATCGAGTTCTCCGAGGACGGGGAGCCCGCCAAGTGGTTCACCCCCGACTTCTACCTCCCCGAAGACGACCTCTATATCGAGATCACCACGATGAATCAGAAGTTGGTCACCAAGAAGAACCGCAAGGTCCGCCAATTGAAGACGATCCACCCCGATGTTCGATGCAAGGTCTTCTACCAGCGCGACTATCTCCACCTGGTGATCAAATACGGGCTGGAGGAACCCGACCACCTCGACGACTTCGCCGCTCCCTCCAGGCTCCCCGGACCGCCCGAAGTGGTGAGGCTCGAGGACCGGGGTGAGCGTCTCACCGGATGAGGAGATCCCCTCTCCACGACAAAAACGTCGGATTGGGTGCCCGTTTCACCGATTTTGGCGGCTGGGAGATGCCGGTCCGCTACGACTCGGTCATCGCCGAGCATCAGGCGGTGCGTCGATCGGCGGGATTCTTCGACGTCAGTCATCTCGGCCGTTTCTCGTTGAAAGGTGGGGGGGCGCACCACGCGGTCCGGCGGCTCCTCTGCAACGACATCGAGCGAATATCGCCGGGACGCTGCCAATACACGATGATCCTCAACCCCGACGGTGGGGTGGTCGACGATCTGATCGTGTGGTGGTGGGAGGAGGGTCACTTCTGGGTCATGCCCAACGCGGTCAATCACCACCGGGTGATGGCCGCCTTCGATTCCGAGCCGGACACCATTGTCGAGGACCTGAGGGAGACAACGGCACTGGTGGCAGTCCAGGGGCCGGAAGCCGTCGGGTGCCTGACCGCGATCATCGGCGCGGCTCCGGCACGCCTCCGTGCCGAGGTGACCGAGTGGAAAGGCGCCCCGGTGTCGATGGCCGGAACCGGGTATACCGGCGAGCCCGGCGCCGAGTTGTGTCTCCGCCCGGGAGATGCCGGCGCTCTGGTGGACGCCTTGGTCGACTCGGGGGTGGTCCCGGTCGGACTGGGCGCACGCGACACCTTACGTCTCGAGGCGGGTCTGACTCTTTGGGGTGAAGACATCGACGAGTCGACCACGCCCCTGGAAGCAGGGCTCGGGTTCGCGGTGTCTTATGACCATGAGTTCGTGGGTCGGGAAGCCCTGATCCGACAGCGAGAGAGGGGATTGCCCAGGGCCCTGGTCGGGTTGGTCCTCGAAGGTCGGGGGGTTCCCCGACACGGTCATCTCCTCCGCTCCGAGCGGGGAGGAGAGGGTGTGGTCACTTCGGGCAATATCAGCCCGGTCCTCGGCCAGGGCATCGGCCTCGGCTACCTGTCGCCACCCCCTGTCGGAGACGAGGTTCTCCAGGTTGAGATCCGGGGTCGCTGGGTGCCGGCCCGCCTGTCCAGAGGACCGTTCCACAAGTGAACGACTCGCCACGAATCGACATCCCCGACTTCCCCGAGGGTTACGTACCGGAACCGACGGGACGTCACCTCGAATGGAAAGAGGTAGAGGGTTGGCTCAGCGAGTCCCGGCACTATTGGTTGTCTACCACCCGCCCCGATTGCCGGCCTCACGTCGTCCCCAGGTGGGGAGTATGGATCGACGGTCGCTTCTGGTACGACGGTTCCCCACAGACCCGACACGTCCGGAATCTTGCCAAGAACCCCAACTGCGCCCTCCACCTGGAAAGTGGTGAGAAGGTGGCCATCCTCGAAGGGGCGTCGGTGGCGTCAACACCCGTGACCGGTGACCTGGGGCTGAGACTCGCAGACGAGTACGCCCGGAAGTACGGCCCGACTTACACCCCCGGGCCCGATAGCTGGTCGGACGAGATCGCCGGTGGTCTACGGGTGCTCAGCCCGGTCAAGGCGCTCGCCTGGTCAGACTTCCCCGGCGATGTGACCCGGTTCACCTTCACCACCCACCACTAGCATCGCCGACGATGAGCAGCACGGCTACGCACCGGCCCCACCCCGATATCGGCACCGAGTTGGTCCGCGATTGGACGCCGGAAGGCGAACCCCGGGCCCAAGTAGTCTTGGTCCACGGGATCGCCGAACATTCCGGAAGATACGAGCGGACCGGAAATCTGCTCGCCGCCGCCGGGTTCGGGGTCCGGGGTTTCGATCTGATCGGCGCCGGTGGGAGTGGCGGCCCTCGCTGGGACATCGACGACTGGGAGCGGTACCACGCTCAGATCGAGCGGCACGTCGAGGAGGCTGGGGACGGCGGCCGGCCGGTGGTGCTCATGGGGCATTCGATGGGGGCCAACCTGGTCCTCGGGTACGCGATCGCCCGACGTACCCTCCCCGACCTGGTCGTGGCGTCGGTTCCCGCCCTGGTGGGTGGAGCCGCCTGGCAACGTGCGGTGGCACCGGCCCTGGCCAAGCTGGCGCCGACCATGTTGATCCCCAACCGCATAAATGGGGAGCAGCTGTCCCGCGATCCTGCGGTAGCCGAGGCCTACTTCTCAGACCCGCTGGTTCACCCCAAATCGACGCCGAGACTCGGGTTGGCCTTCTTCCAGGCCATGGAACATGTCGCCGCGGAGGTGTCGACCATCGACATCCCGGTTCTGGTGCTCCACGGTGGGTTGGATACCATCCTCCCACCCCAGTCGACGGCTTTCCTCGGCGACCTTCCCGGCTTCGAGCGGCGGCTCTATCCCGAGCTGCGACACGAGATCTTGAGCGAGCCGGAGGGCCCTGAGGTGGTCGCCGACATCGTTAACTGGGTTTCTGAGCGGCTTTGACCCCGATGAAGGCGGAGCCCAGCTTGGCTACCCTGCCCAGCGGAGAAGGACCTTGGCCGAGTCCCCGCTCTCGAGGAGCTCAAAGGCCTCCTCGAACCGGGTGGCGTCGAGTCGGTGACTTATCACTGGGGAGAGGTCGATTCCGGACTCGATGAGAACGTTCATCTTGTACCAGGTGTCGTACATCTCACGACCGTAGATGCCTTTGATGGTCAGCATGTTGAGGATGACCGCCGACCAGTCGATGGCGTAGTCCTCGGAGGGGATCCCCAGCATGGCGACATTGGCCCCGTGGATCGTGTTGTCGAGGATGTCTTTCATCGCCGTCGGATTGCCCGACATCTCCAGGGCGACGTCGAACCCTTCGGTCATGCCCAGCTCGCGTTGTACCTCCTCGAGGGTGCCGGACCTGGCGTCCACAGCCCGGCTCGCCCCCATCCGGAGAGCGAGCCCGAGCCGGTAGGGGTTGACATCGGTGACCACCACGTTGCGAGCGCCGGCATGGGAAACCACGGCGCAGGCCATCAGGCCGATGGGTCCGGCTCCGGTGATGAGGACGTCTTCGCCGAGGACCGGGAACTTCAGGGCAGTGTGGACCGCGTTGCCGAAGGGGTCGAATAGGGCCGCGATCTCGGGGTCGAGGCCCTCGATGTGCCTCCAGACGTTTCCTTTGGGGACCAGGACGTAGTCGGCGAAGGCCCCGGGGATGGTGACCCCGATCCCTTTGGGATCTTGGCAGAGGTGACGTCGACCGGCGAGACAGTTCCGGCATTGCCCGCAGACCACGTGCCCTTCGGCCCCGGCCAGCGCACCTTCTGAGAACCCGGCGACGTTCGACCCCATTGAGGCGATGTGCCCGGCGAATTCGTGACCGACGGTCATCGGGGTCGGGATGTTGGCTCGAGCCCAGTCGTCCCATTGGTAGATGTGGAGGTCGGTCCCACAAATGCCCGTGGTGTGGACCCGGATGAGGATCTGATCGGGCCCGGGTTGGGGGACCGCCACCTCCTCGAGCCGTAGACCTTGCTCGTCGGGATGTTTGACCAGGGCCCTCATCCTGGCCATCTCGTTTCGACCTCCGCTCCCGCGATTCGGTAGGCGGGGGCAATCGTCTCCTCCCACAACCTGGTCTTGGTGACATGATCACAGAAGGCTGCAGCCAAGCTCCGTCGGGTCACCGAGGCCAGATCGTCCAGGCCGAATCGGTGGTGTCGTTGGACGAACTCGAACTCGGCGGACATCGAGGTATTGCTCATCAGACGGTTGTCGGTACTGATTGTGACATTGAATCCGGCCCGGTACAGGGCGCCGATCGGGTGTTCCTCGGGTCGAAGGCGACCGGTGGCGAGGTTGGAGGCCGGGCACATCTCCAGTGGCACTTGACGATCCCGCACCCGGGCGGCGACCGGTCCCAGAGAGATCACTTCCCCTTCTCTGATCACACAGTCCGAGATGATCTCCACTCCATGGCCGATCCGTTCCGCGCCACACGAATCCATGGCCTCGGCTATGTATGCGGGGCCCATGGGCCCGGCGGCCTCGCCGGCATGGACCGTCAGACGAAGACCGGATTCGCGGGCGTGGCGACACGCCGCCAAGTGTCGTCGCGGTGGGTGCTTCGATTCGGGGCCGGCCAGATCGAACCCGACCACCCCCCGCTTGCGATGAGAGACGGCGAGCCGAGCCATCTCCACCGATCGGGTGTCGTCGCGCATGGCGTCGATTATCAGACCCCACACCAGTCCCGACGCGGCGGCCCCTCGGGTCAGCCCCGAGCTGACCGCTTCGATCACCTCGTCGGTGCCGAGGCCCCTCCTGGTGTGGAGCAGGGGGCAGAACCTGATCTCGGCGTAGACCACCCCGTCGCCGGCGAGATCGAGTGCCGCCTCGTAGGCAACGCGCTCCAGCGATTCCTGGTCCTGCATGACCCCGATGGTGTGGCGGAACGACTCCAGGTAGGTCTCCAGCGATCCCGCCTGCGACTGGTCGAACCATGTGGCCAGGCTGTCGGGTTGGTCAGATGGCAACTCGGAGTAGCCGCCGTCATCGGCGAGCTCGAGGATGGTGGCCGGCCGGAGCCCCCCGTCCAGGTGGTCGTGAAGCAGGACCGAAGGCAGGGTCACGTCGCCCAGGCTACACCGACGGTTGCCACCTTCACGACGGCCGATGTCACGGCCGGGGCACGACTTGCCCGGGGTAATTGTCCCCCCGGGTGTGGCACGATGTGGTGGTGAGTGTTCCCCTGGCCGGGAAGTTGTTGGTGGCGACCCCCCGGCTAATCGATCCCAACTTCTACCGTGCCGTGGTCCTCATCGTCCAGCACGACGAGCAAGGGGCGCTCGGTCTCGTCCTCAACCGGGTGAC
Organism: uncultured Acidimicrobiaceae bacterium; assembly: GCA_964479135.1. Lineage (GTDB taxonomy): Bacteria > Actinomycetota > Acidimicrobiia > Spongiisociales > ZC4RG35 > ZC4RG35. The sequence continues at coordinate 8,163 of CAYZKF010000008.1, read as the reverse complement.
CACCGAAGTGGTCGAGGACTACCTGCCCGACTGGACCCCACACCTCATCCCCCCGGGGCTGGTCCATTACGGGGGGCCGGTCGAGCCCGAGGTGGCGATCGGCCTGGGACTGACCAATGAGGGGATGTATGCCGGGGTTTCCGGTCTCGCCCTGGTCGACCTAACCGATGTGCCCGGGCCTGACGCACCGATGATCAAGGTCTATTCGGGCTATTCGGGTTGGACCGAGGGTCAGCTCGAGGAGGAGTTGGACACCGGCTCGTGGTTTGTGGTCCCGGCAGCGCCCGACGACCCTTTCGCCGATCCCGACACCCAATGGAGGAAGGTGTTGAGACGACAGACCGGGCTGTTGTCAGTGGTTTCCACCTATCCCGACGATCCCGGGCTCAACTGAACAACGACGACCGGCCCGCGGCTCTCTACCCTGATGACCATGACGGCAGGCACCGCCCCCAAACTCCGACCCAGCCTGAGGAGGCGATCACCGGGGCTCGGCGTGGAGAGGGCGTTGTGGGATGACGGCACAACGGTGGTCGTCGGCGTCGACGAGGTAGGACGAGGAGCCTGGGCCGGCCCCCTGACGGTGGGCGCCGCCGTTGTCCCCAGGGACCGGCGGGTCTACAAGATCCGTGACTCCAAACAACTCAACGAGGAAGAGCGGGAGGCTCTCTTCGACCGGGTGTCGGAGTGGTGCCCCAACTGGGCGGTGGGTCATGCCACGGCGGCGGAGTGTGACGATCTGGGGATGTCCGAAGCCCAGCGTCTAGCGGCGAGACGTGCCTTGCAAGGTCTCGGTTTGATCGCCGACCAGGTCCTGGTCGATGGCAACTGGGACTTCGTCGGTGGCGCCCGCAAGATCGTCCGAGGAGATCAGACCTCACTGTCGATCGCATCGGCGTCGATCCTGGCCAAGGTGACCCGGGACCGGATGATGCGCTCGGTCGCCGACGAGTTCCCCGGCTATAACTTCGAGGCCAACAAGGGTTATCCATGTCCAATCCACAAAGCCGCCCTGCAGGCATTGGGTCCATCAGCCATCCATAGGCGCTCCTGGGTGTTCATGGACCATCTGATGTGGAACGGGGTCGAGCGCCATCTCCGCCCCGACGCCCAGATGTCATTGCCCTTCGAAATCTGACGACGGCGAATCGATGGACCTTTCGGCGAGCGATATAACCGCCTTGGGCGGGGAGTTCGGCGAAGCCAGACGTCTCTGCATGGAGCTGGTGGTGGCGGTGGGCCGGTCCGAAGGTGCTCCCCATATGACCGACATCAAATCGGCCCACATCGACGGGTGTCTCTACCACGGTGACGCCGGGCTCGACTTTGCCAGGGCACTGGTCGAGGGTGGGGGAGCGGTGGCAGTGCCCACCACTCTCAATGTCTCCTCCTTGGATCTCCTCCACCCCGAGTTGTATCGGGGGGAGCCCGGAACCGCGGCCAAGGCGCGCCGACTAATGGACGCCTACGTCGATCTCGGGTGTCGTTCGACGTGGACATGTGCCCCATACCAGTTGACCGACCGTCCCGGTCTCGGCGACCAGATCGCCTGGGGGGAGTCCAACGCCATCGTCTTCGCCAACTCGGTCCTCGGGGCTCGGACCAACCGTTACGGAGATTTCCTCGACATCTGCTGTGCCATCACCGGTAGGGCGCCGATGACCGGACTCCACACCGACTCCGGCCGAAAAGCCACACTGGTGGTCGAGCTCGAGCTGACCGACGCGGTTCTCGATCACGACCTGGCCTACGCCCTGATCGGCCATGTGGTGGGGAGGCTTGCCGGGACCGGAGTGCCCGCCCTGGTCGGTCTGGACCATCGGGCCTCGGAAGACCGACTCAAGAGCTTGGGGGCCGCCGCGGCCTCCTCGGGAAGCGTCGCCATGTTCCACGCGGTGGGAGTGACTCCAGAGGCAGCCGACCTGGAGTCGGTGCTGGCCGATTCCGCCGACCTGGAACGTCGGAAGATCAGCCTGGCCGATCTGACCGAGGCTCGGGATGAGCTGAGCAGCCCCACCGGCCGGCTGGGGGCGGTGAGTATCGGAACTCCCCACATGTCCCTCCTCGAGCTCACCCATCTGGCCCGCCTGGTAGAAGGTCGCCGGAGCAAGGTTCCCTTCTATGCCAACACTGCCCGCGAGACCCTCGCTCTTGCCGAGGAACGAGGTCTGGTGGCTGGTATCGAAAATGCCGGAGTGACCCTGGTCACCGACACCTGCACCTACATAACCCCGATCATGGGCGAGGTGCGTGGCGACCTGATGACCAACTCGGGGAAGCTGGCCTACTACGCCCCGGCCAACCTCGGAGTGACAGTGGCTCTGGGCAGCCTGGTCGATTGTGTCGAGTCGGCGATGGCGGGACGGGCAAGGAGCGTCGACCATGAGTGGTGGGAATGAGCCGCGGGTTGGTCCCGGGAGTGAGGAGAGCCGGGGTCCTGACGCTCGACGAACCCCTGTCACTGTGGGGAGGGGTCGACATCGCCACCGGATACATAGTAGAAAGGGGTCACCCTCAGTGTGGGGCGAGGATCAGCGGGCGTATCCTGGTGATGGCTCACGGGCGGGGCTCGAGTTCCTCGTCGTCGGTGCTCGCCGAGATGCTCCGTCTCGGCGTGGGCCCGGCGGGAATCGTTCTACGGGAGAACGACTCGATCCTGGTGATCGGGGCGCTGGTGGCAGCGGCCCTGTACGGGTCGGTCTGCCCGGTGGTGGTCACTGGCGATCCGCTGGGGCCTGGGACGGTCGAGATCAACGGCGATACCGGGAAGGTGAGACCAATACTGGAGATGGCCGGGGAGAATGCCGATAACAAGAGCCACTGAAGGCGGATCAGGTTGACATGGACGACAACGGAGACTTCTTCCGACGGATACCCGTAGCCCTGTACAGGACGACGCCCGAGGGACGGCTGGTAGCAGGAAACCCTGCCCTGGCCGCTCTACTCGGGTTTGACACCGTGGCCCAGATGGAGGAGGGGATGCGTCAGGTCGACAACGTTTATCTCGACCCGACTAGGCGGGCTCTGTGGCTGGAGAAGATCGAGAGCGACGGTGTGGTCCACGAGTTCGACGTCGAGCTGGTCCGACGCGATGGAAGCACCGTTTGGGTCCAGGACACCGCCCGGATATTCCGTGACGAACATGGAAACACCCAGTATTACGACGGGGCGCTGATCGACGTCACCGAGAAGTTGGCGGCACAGAAGGCCCGCGCCCAGTTCATCGCCACCGTGTCCCATGAGTTGAGGACTCCGATAACCGTGGTCCTCGGCCTCGGAGAGGAGTTGGCGTCCAACTACGACTCATTCAGCGACGAGGACCGACGCGAGATGTCGGTCCTCATCGCTCGTCAAGCCGAAGACGCCTCATGGATCCTCGAGGACCTACTGGTCGCCTATCGCGAAGAGGTCGGGGAGGTCAGCTTCGCCGTCCAGGTCTTCGACATCGTCAAGGAGGCCGAACGGGTACTCGAGGTGGTCGACCACCCGGTGACCGTAGAGGTCAGGGGAGGGGAGGTCGAAGTAAATGCCGACCCCCGTCGCACCCGCCAGATCCTCAGGAACCTGGTGAGCAATGCCCTTCGCTACGGCGGTGACGACGTCACCTTGAGGATCGAGGAAGCCGGGGATCGGGTCGAGGTGAGAGTGTGCGATAGCGGCGAGGCGATCCCTGCCGACGAGGTCGAGCGGATCTTCCAGCCATTCCAAAGGGGCAGTGGCCCCGAACACCCCACTTCGGTGGGCCTGGGGCTCTCGGTGGCCCGGAGGCTGGCAAGACTGATGGACGGCGACCTCACCTATCGGCATGGCGACGGGATGAGTTGCTTCGTGCTCTCATTGCCTTCGGCTTGACCGCCTCCACCCCCTAACCTTTCCATCCCATGCGTGTCCTGGTCACCGGCGGGGCCGGTTTCATCGGCAGCCACACCGTCGTCGCCCTGACCGAGGCGGGTCATCAGCCGGTCATCGTCGACAATCTCTCCAACGCCAGGGACTCGGTGATCTCCCGGATTGGCCGGATAACCGGGTCGGAGCCGGAGATGCACCGTCTCGACATCCGGGATCGGCCGGCTCTGGCCGAGCTCGCCGCCACCGGGTTCGATGCCTGTATCCACTTTGCCGCCCTCAAAGCAGTCGGCGAGTCGGTAACCCACCCCCTGTCTTATTACGAGAACAACGTGTCCGGGACCATCTCCCTCCTCCAGGTGCTGTCAGAGGCGGGGGTGAAGTCGGTGGTCTTCAGCTCGTCG
>CAYZKF010000008.1:0-3903 GCA_964479135.1 uncultured Acidimicrobiaceae bacterium | reverse complement strand
CGAGTCTCCCACTCTCCGAGGACATGCCGACCGGGGTGGCCACCAACCCCTACGGATGGACCAAGATCATGATGGAGCAGGTGCTCACCGATCTGCAGATCGCCAACCCCGACTGGAGTGTCTCGCTGTTGCGTTATTTCAATCCGGTGGGGGCACACCCCAGCGGATTGATCGGTGAGGACCCCAGCGGGACTCCGAACAACCTGATGCCTTACATCGCCCGGGTGGCCGAAGGCACCCTGCCCCGGCTCCGGGTGTTCGGGGGGGACTACTCCACTCCCGACGGCACCGGAATCCGCGACTACATCCATGTCATCGACCTCGCCATAGGCCATGTCACCGCCCTGGAGCGTCTCGCCACAACTCCCGGGGTCCATACCTACAACCTCGGAACCGGGAAGGGTCACACCGTTCTCGAGGTGGTCAAGGTATTCGAGGAGGCCTCGGGAAGACCGGTGCCCTACGAGATCGTCGGCCGCCGACCCGGCGATGTCGCCGCCAGCTGGGCGGCGGTCAACAAGGCTGCCGAAGAGTTGGGGTGGGTGGCTGCCCACGACCTGGCCGAGATGTGCCTCGACGCCTGGCGTTGGCAACAGCAGGCGCGATGAAGGTTCTGCTCGAGGAGGCACGGCGTTGGGCCGACGGCGACCCTGACCCCGAGACCCGGGCCGAGATCGAGAGATTGATCGATTCCGAGGATCTGGAAGGGCTGGACGCGGCTTTTGCGGCCGATCTCACCTTTGGCACCGCGGGGATCAGGGGAATGGTGGGGGCGGGACCCGGGCGGATGAACCGGGCGGTGGTCATCCGGACCACGGCCGGACTGGCTTCGCGGATCGTCCGCACCGGTGTCGGGCCCGTCGTGGTCGGATTCGACGCCCGGCCGACCAGTCGGAGGTTCGCCGAAGACACCGCGGGGGTTCTCCTCGCCGCCGGGATCCCGGTGGCGTTCTTCGAGGAGCCGACACCAACCCCTCTGGTGGCTTTCGCCGCCAAGGAGATCGGGGCGGTGGCCGCCGTGGTGGTGACCGCCTCGCACAACCCACCCGAAGACAACGGGTACAAGGTCTACGGAGCCAACGCCGCCCAGATAATCCCACCCGTCGACGCCGAGATCGCCGCCGCCGTCCGGGAGGCCCCGCCTGCCAATGAGGTTCCACGGATCGAAGACATCCGCTCCTCGGAACGGTTCGACGTCGTCTCCGACGAGATGTTCGACCGGTACCGGGTCGAGGTGGAGTCGGTGCGCCCTCAACCGGTTCGATCCGACCTGAGGATCGTCTACACCCCGATTCATGGTTGCGGAGGGGAGACGGTGTCTCGTCTCCTCGCCGCCGCCGGGCACGGCGGGCTGATCCGGGTGACCGAGCAGTATGACCCGGACGGCACCTTTCCCACGGTGGGTTTTCCCAATCCCGAAGAGCCCGGCGCTCTCGACCTGGCGGTGGCCACCGCGATCAGGGAGCGGGGTGATGTGATCATCGCCAACGACCCTGACGCCGATCGTCTCGCCGCGGTGATGCCACTGGCGGGGGAGTGGAGGGCCTTGAGCGGCAACGACCTGGGTGTGCTTCTTGGCGACTTCGTCCTCACCTACGTCAAACCTGAGGAGCGTCCGATCGTGGTCAGCTCGATCGTCTCCAGCCCGATGCTGGGCAGTCTCGCCCGAGAACGCGGAGCCCGCCACGAGTCGACACTCACCGGGTTCAAATGGATCATCAACGCCGGGCTCCATCTCGAGGCGGCGGGGGAGGGGACCTTCGTCTACGGGTACGAGGAGGCCCTGGGTTATGCCATCGGGAACCCGGTTCGGGACAAAGACGGGATGTCAGCCGCGTTGGTCTTCTGTGACCTGGTCGAGATCCTCCGACGCCAGGGGATGACGGTATGGGACCGCCTGGTCGAGTTGTGGAACGAGGTGGGGCTGTGGGCCAGTGCCCAGAGCTCGGTGACCCGCACCGGATCGCAGGGCGTCGCCGAACTTCTCGGGGCAGTGGATCGACTCGCCGACCGTCCCCCCGCCGAGGTAGCCGGGATCGCGGTCGAAGACATGACCGACTATCGGCGAGGCGCCGACCAGCGGCCTTTCTGGTTGGGCGCCCAGGACCTGGTCGAGCTCGGCTTCGGAGATCGGGGTCGGGCCCTGGTCCGTCCCAGTGGCACCGAACCCAAACTCAAGGTGTACGTCGACCTGCACACTGTGGCCGGGGATGATCCGATGGATGAACAGGCCGGGTTAGGGGAGCGCGCCGGGGTGGTGGCGGCCACCCTCGCCGAGTGGGTCACTCGATGACTCGCCGTGCCTGCTCTGGTCTGCGCGGTTGCGGTACAGGTAGAGCCAGCCCATCCCGTGGACCACGACGCCGGCCGCCAGGATCAACCCAACCCAGGGCTCACCGATGCCAAAAGCCACCACCGCGGCCAGGCAGGCCGCGGCAACCAGGACCACTCGCACACCGTTGAGGGGACCGAACATGGGAACACCATACGACGACCGGCTGGTTCTGCGGCCGCGGACCGGGGGACCACGACGTTGAGACTGCTCCGCATCCTGGCATTGACGCTCGTCCTGTTCGCCTGTGCCTCGACAACGGTGAGGCCCTCCCCGTCGACCGCGGCGCCTTCTACAACGGTCACTCTGGCGATTACAACAACGACGACCGCCACCACGTCGTCGTCGTCGACGACGACGACCACCATGCCATTGGGCTCTCCGTTAGGTCTGATCACCCCGACCGGGGTTCCGGTGGCGATACGTCTGGTTCTTCCGACGGGGTACTTGGTCTACACCCCCTGCGGGAACATCACCCGGGTCGAGAGGGGAGAGCCGATCTACCGGACACCGGTGGTTCTCGATCCGGGCCATGGAGGCAACCGGGACATCGGCGCCCAGGGGAGGAACGGCCTTCCCGAGAAGGTGCTCAACCTCCAGGTGGCCTTCGCCACCCAGGAGGCTCTGGCCGAGTTGGGGATCGCCTCGGTGCTGACCCGGATCGACGACTACGCCACCACCCTGGCCACTCGCTCCAGCCTGGCCGACCTGCTCCAGGCGGAGGTGCTGGTGTCCATCCACCACAACGCCCCCACCCCGGCGCCTTCCCCGGTCCCCGGGATCGAGGTGTTCATCCAGAGCAACTCGGCGGAGTCGCACCGTCTCGGGGGGTTGCTCTATGAGTACACCTTCGATGCGCTCAACCAGTTCGACATCGCCTGGTCGGCGGCGCCGGACACCGGTGTCATCACCGTGGTCAACAGCCGGGGGATCGATGCCTACGGGCTGATCCGGCTCCCGGAGACCCCCAGTGCCCTCATCGAGTTGGGCTACATCTCCAACCCGGCCGAGGCCGACCTGTTCGCCACCGAGGAGTACGTCGAGGCCGCCGCCCGCTCGTTGGCGGCTGCGATCCATGCCTATCTGGAGACCGACCAGCCGGGCCGGGGTTGGTACCAGCCGGGACGGGTGTTCAACCCCAACCCAGGACTTCGTCAGGCCGACTGTGTGGAGACCGAACTTGAATGATTTCCGCCCGGGGTAGCGGTCGGCTCCCTTCCTGGTCAGATAACTTGCCTTGGCCTTTGCATAGCTTGACATAACGTGGCTTATGGGCGCCCTAGGTCTACACGGTCAGCTTGCCACTTCCACGGGCCGGCCCCGACACCCTCGGGCTACTCCGACACCGCCCGATACCAGGTGGCGGTCGATGCCTGCCGGAAGCCGACGCCGTGGCCCTTGAGCGGAGTGTCCGGCGGCATGTTCCATGGCCCGGCGCCACACGACGTCGGGCTCGGGGCCTGATGCGCGTGGGACGACGACCGGGTCGCACTGCCAGGCGTCATCGGTCCAACTCGTCAGGAGGACGCCGGCGACGGGCCCGTTGTCGTCGATCCAAAAGAGCTTCTCGA
>CAYZKF010000007.1:0-20848 GCA_964479135.1 uncultured Acidimicrobiaceae bacterium | reverse complement strand
CCGGGAGTATTGGCACTTCGTCCCCGGCACCCATGAACCGCCACCCGAATGGGGTGAGTGAGAGCCCCGAGTCAACCCGGGAGTCCTGAGAAGGCGGGGTCTCCGCGAGCCCGCGTCTAGCGGATCTTGTCGTCCCGAGCGGATCGTCGCCGGCGCCGGACCGGTCGGCTCGGCGGTTTAGGACATCCCCAATACGGTGTCGATCCGTTTCCTCAGCCGTTCCAGACCCAGGTCACGGTCGATCAGCCGCTCCAACTCGTATCCCCGGACCAGATTGACGAGGATCCTCCCCAGTTCGAATGGCTCCGACCTGCCGGCCGCCTCGAGGAGACCCGCCATGTGGGCCACCCAGCCTGACTCGGTCTCACGGAGGAACTCGCCCAGTTCGGAGTCGGTGGTGGCGTAGAGGATCATCTCGTACTCGGCTCGCACCAGCCGCTCGTCGCCGAACTCGCGGTCGACCACCTCGCACAGGAGCTCCCGGACCCGGACCACCGGATCGGCATGTGATTCGGCGACGCGGGTCTGCATCGAAGCCAAAACCCGATTGGCGGTTTCCAGGTAGAAGCGGAAGGCGGCTCGGATCAGATCCTCCCGGGAGGTGAAGTGGTGGGTAGTCGACCCCGGAGACACCCCGGCGAGGGCCGCCACCCGGCGATGGGTCACGGCGTCTATGCCCTCGGCGGCGATCACCTCCAACGTGGACTCGAGTATGGCGCGGCGGGCTCTGCCCCTTGATGGTCTCTTGGTCCCGGTTTCCATGTCACGGATACTACTTGACATATGTACGATTCAACTGTACATATGTACGGAACCAACGGGACGGGCCCGTTTTGGAACGCCAACGGAGGGCGTATGAGCGAGCAGCGAATTGTGGTAATCGGAGCCGCCGGGGAGATGGCCAGCACCGGGATCAGACTTTTGGCTGAGCACCGCCCTGACCTCGGGTTCGAGTTGTACGACCTCGACGAGGGACGGCTCGCCACCCTGGCCGAGCAGCTTCCAGGAATACGGGCCAAGACAGGGATGGTGGACTTGTTCGACGAGGACCGCCTCCGGGCTGCGATAGGTGGAGCCTCGTTAGTGATCCTGGGGGCCGGGCCCTACATGCGGACCGCGCCACCGGTGATGAGGGCTTGCATCGAAGCAGGGGTCGACTATCTCGACTTCGACGACGACATCGAGAGCACCCAGGACGCTCTCCTTCTCGCCGAGGGAGCGCGCGCCTCCGGGGTCGCGATGATGATCGGCTGCGGCGCCTCGCCCGGTCTCTCCAATGTGATGGCGGTCGACGCCTCCTCCAGACTCGATCAGGTCGAGACCATCGATGTCGCCTTCCTGGTTGGAGACGAAGGGGCCAAGCCTTTCGGGGCCGCGGTCCTCGAGCACCTCTTCCACGTAGTGGCTGGTGAGTGCCTCAGCTGGAGGGACGGCGCCCACGTCACCGTGGAGGCAGGCCGGGACAGCGAGGTGTTCCCGCTCGGGGGTGACGTCGGGGACTATCGGCTCTACGAGACGGCGCATCCCGAAGTGATCACCCTTTCCCTCCGTTATCCCGAGGCGCGGTCGATCCGGGTGATGGGTGGTCTCCATCCCCAGCCGGCCAATGGAGTGGCCCAGGGGGTCGCCCGGGCCGTGCACCGAGGGAAGTTCCCTGTCGCCGAGGCAGTGGCCTGGTTTCAGGCGGTGCTCCAGGACCAGCCGGCGCCGCTCCGTGGCTGGCGCCATGCCCTGGCGGGGATGTTCGGCCAGGTCGCCCGTCGGCAGTGTTCCGTCGCCGACCTTGCCCGGTACCTCTGGATGGGGGTGCGGAAGGAACACCCCGAGTTTCGAGGGGCATTGCTGGTCAAGGTCACCGGGACCCGAGATGGTTCACCGTCCTCGGTGGTGCTGAGGACCGCGACCGGCGGTCCCCGAACGGTGCTGGCGCCCTCGATGGCCGTGGTCACCGGGACCTGTGTCGCCGCCTTCACCATCCTCGCCTTCGGCCAGAAGGGGAGCCACCGGGGTGTTCTCATGCCCGAGGACTGGGTGACACCCGACGACCTATACACGGCCCTCGAAAAGCTCGGAGTCCCCCGGAGCGAGATCATCGACCGGGTGATCCTCGACTGAAACCTACGCACTCATCCCTCAGATCCGGCTTTATGCCACGTCGGCCATTTGAAGCGATGTCTGGAGCGAAGTTCGGGATGTCGTCTGCGGTGACGATGACTGCTGTCGTCGATGTCTTCGTCGCCCTAGCTGCCATCGGATGGCTCCTGGTCCTCGGCGCCTTCGAACCATGACGGTCCCCTGACTCCATAACAGGACGTCTGCGTCGAGTCGCCTCATCGTCGAGGCGGCGCTGACTTTGTCAGACGAGAGCCGACAAGGAGGCTCAACCAGAGAGTGGAGCGGTCGGGGGAGCAGCCGTGGAGTCGCGCACCACGAGACTCGGGGTGAGGACCACGTCCTCGACCTCGTCGGAGACCAGATCGTCTTCGATCATGCCGAACAACAGCCGCGCCGCCACCTTGCCCATGGCGATCCCTGTCTGGCTGATGGTGGTGAGTGGAGGGATGGTGAACCGGGCGAAGTCGATGTCGTCGTAACCGACGACCGACAGTTGCCCCGGGATCTGGATCCCGGCCTGGAACGCAGCCTGGAGCAAGCCTATGGCGGTGGTGTCCGAAGCCGCGTATATCGCAGTGGCTGAGCCCAACGCCTTCTCGGCGAAGAGGCGTTTGCCCAACTCGAAGCTCGCCTCTGGTGCCTCGTCGGTGAGGTGCACCTGGACATCGTCCCCGGCGTCTCTCTCCCGCAGGTACTCCTCGTAGCGCTCGATCCTCGCCCGTCCGTCGTAGGTGCGCGAATCGGCGACACATGCGATGGATCGATGGCCGAGTTGCCAAAGGTGATCCATGGCCAGGTCGGTGCCGACCCCACTGTCGGCGTACACACCGGGCACCGGACGGCGAGCGGCCCGGTCGCTGACGCCGACAACGAAACGGTGGCGAGCGGCCAACACGTCGACAGCTTCGTCACCTCCCTCGATGTCGCCGATGAGGACGATCCCGTCGGCATGGGAGCGCTCGAACATCGACCCATAGTCGATGGCCATGTCGGGGCGGTCGGCGACGTGTCCCAGGAAGACCCGGAAGTCTTGTTGACGGGCCGCCTCGTTGATCCCTTCGAGAACCTGGATGTGGAAGGGATCGGAGATGTCGCGGACGATCACGCCGATGAGGGAGCTTCGGCTACCCCTCAACGCTCGCGCCATGAGGTTGGGCCGGTAGCCGAGTCGGTCGGCCACCGAGAAGACGCGCTCCCGGGTCTCTTCGCGGATCGGCACGCCGCTTTCCCGGTTGTTGAGGATGCGTGACACGGTCGTCACCGAGACCCCGGCTTCCCCGGCGACGTCGCGCAAGGTGACCGGCTTGCTCCTCTCCACAGCGCATAACTCCTGGTCGAATTGGCGACTGCTTGACGGCCGCCGCGGCGAGTGTATAAGCTCTGGACGCTTATCGTCAAGCGTTATCGTTAGCAGTCTCGGGAGGGAGCGAGTCACAATGGAGGAGTTTCCCCGGTTCCACCTGGAGGGCACGGTGGCGCTGGTCACCGGTGCGGCTCGCGGTCTGGGCAGTTCCATCGCACTGGCCATGGCCGATTCCGGGGCTGACGTGGCCTTGGGTCTTCGCGATCCCGAAAGCGGCCAGGAGGTGGCGGCAGCAATCGAGGCCATGGGACGGAGGGCGTTCCCGGTGGCCATGGACGTTCGTGATCTGTCTCAGATCGACTCTGCGGTCGCTGAGGTCGTCGCCCGGTTCGGCGCCCTCGACATCCTGGTCAACAACGCCGGCCTCGGCCCAGAGAACCCCGCTGAGTTGGTCACCGAGGAGGACTTCGACCTCACCATCGACGTCAACATGAAGGGAGTCTTCTTCGCCAGTCAGGCGGCGGGAAAGGTGATGATCGGCCAGGGGTCGGGCCGCATCATCAACATGAGCTCGCAGGCCGGATTGGTGGCGCTCCCGGGGGAGGCGGTGTACTGCATGAGCAAAGCCGCCGTCTCTCACCTGACTAAATGCCTCGCCGTGGAGTGGGGTCAGCACGGAGTCACCGTCAACGCCGTTGCCCCCACCTTTATCCGTACCCCCGGTACCGAGGCGGCACTGGCCGACCCGGTATTTGCCGCGGATGTCATCGAGCGGATCGCCGGGCTGCATCGCGTGGGGGAGCCGGTGGATGTGACCGGCGCCGTGGTGTTCCTCGCCTCGCCGGCCGCCTCATTGATCACCGGAACCACTCTCCTGGTCGACGGCGGATGGACGGCCCGCTAGTCGCCGGTGAGGAGACGGCGGTGGAGGAGCCCGTTCCGGCTCCTCCACCAATCGCCTCCACCGGAGAGGGAGTCCGAGGCGCGGTGACCCGGCTGATCGGAGACGGCCGAGGACCGGAATTGGTGCGGCGCTCGGGCATGCTCATTGCCCTGGTGGTCTTCATCGTCATCGGCTCATTCCTTTCTCCTCACTTTCTCGGCACGGCCAACCTGCTCAACGTCGCCCGTCAGGCCGCCATCGTTGGAATCGTGGGTATCGGCATGACCTTTGTCATCCTCACCGCCGGAATCGACCTGTCGGTGGGGTCGATCGTGGGGCTCTCCTCCATCGCCGGTGCCACCATGCTGAGCTCCGGGGTCCCCTGGCCCTTGGCCCTGTTGCTCACCATCGCCACCGGGGCCCTGGTGGGAGCTGTCAACGGGCTGGGGATCACCCGGGGAAAGGTGCAGCCCTTCATCATGACTCTGGCGATGCTGGTCATTGCCCGGGGTGTCACCATGACCTATTCGGGGGGGAGGCCGGTACCGCTGAGCGATGCCGCTCGTTCGGTGTCGTGGATCGGGACGGGAAGCCTGCTCGGGGTCCCGATCCCGGTGTGGATCTTCCTCGGTGTCGCCGCATTGGCCATCTACGTGCTCCGGTTCACCCCGTTCGGCTGGCACCTCTATGCCGTCGGCGGCAACCTCGAGGCGGCGCGACGGGCCGGCATCCGAACCCGCTTCACCATCTTCATGGCGTACGTCATCAGCGGTGCCTGTGCCGCCCTCTCGGCGATGATCATCTTCTCCCGGTTGACCGCCGGCGTTCCCACCCAGGGCACCGGTCTCGAGCTGGAAGCCATCGCCGTCGTGGTCATTGGTGGCACCAGTCTGTTCGGAGGAAGAGGGGGCGTCGGGGGGACTCTGATCGGTGCCGTGATCATCGAGGTGATGTCGAATCTCCTCAACCTCCTCGGTGTGTCGCCCTTCTCCCAACAGATCGTCAAAGGCCTCATCATCCTTGGTGCGGTCCTCCTCGCCCGACGCGAGGCGGGAGACCTCTGATGAAACTCGAGGTGGGTGCCACCACTCCGGTCCCTTCCAAACCGACACCGGTCCTCGAGATCCGCGATCTGGTGAAGTCGTTCGGGGCGGTTCGGGCCGCTCGGGGGGTCAGCTTCGATCTCGGAGCCGGCGAGGTTCTCGGGCTGCTTGGCGACAACGGGGCCGGCAAGTCCACGGTGGTGAAATGTATCTCCGGCACCTTGGTGCCCGATTCGGGGTCGATCCTCGTCGATGGCATCGAAGTCGAGATCGACTCCCCCCAGAGGGCCCGGGATCACGGGATCGAAACCGTCTATCAGGACCTGGCCATCGTCGAGAGCTTGGACGTGACCACCAACATGTTCCTCAACCGGGAGCTGCTGCGTCGATCACCGCTGGGCTGGGCGGGGTTGATGGACCGCAGGCGAATGCACGGGGACACCCGGACCATCCTCGACCGGCTTCACATCAACATCCGTTCGGTCCGCCAAAAGATGTACGAGCTGTCCGGTGGGCAGCGCCAGGCTGTGGCGGTGGGTCGGGCGGTGGCCTGGGGAAGACATATCGTGATTCTCGACGAGCCGGCAGCCGCTCTCGGCGTGGAGCAGACCGAGCTCGTGTTGTCGCTCATCCGGCGCCTGCGAGAGGAGGGCCTCGGGGTCCTCCTCATAAGTCACAACATGCAAGATGTGATCGAGGTGTGTGACCGCGTGGTGGTGTTGCGTCACGGTCTCAAGGTCGCAGATGTCGACGACATGTCGGGAGTCACCCCCAGGCATCTGGTGGATCTCATCACCGGGGTCACCCTCGGCTCGGAGGACGTGCGTCACTCCGAGCATCACTCCTGAACCCGAGACGAAAGCCGCCGGTTCGAATCAGTTGACGTGGCGACTCGAGAGCGATATATTTCCGAGGCTTATCGTGAAGCGCCAACGCTAAGCGATTATCGATAAGCCTCAGCGCTAAGCCCGATGGCGTAAACGGGGGCCTCGGGTTGAAGGGGCTGGGTGGCGACCGCAGACCGCGGCGCTACGGCGATGGCGGACCTGGCGAGTCCGGGAACCAATCAAGGAGGAGCACAGATGTCACTCAAGAGACCGATCGTGGTTCTCGCCGCGGTGCTGAGCCTGATGGCCGCCGCGTGCGGGGGCACCACCGGAGCGACGACCACGGCGGGGCCAACGGCCACGACCGGGGCACCGACCACGACTGCAGGCGGGGGGGACGAGATCGTTATCGGCTTCTCCCAGGCCAACAGCGGCGACGTTTGGCGGATCAATCAGAACAACAACGTGATGGACAATTGCTCGGCCCTCATCCCCGGTGCCACCGTGATCGTCACCGATGGGGGAGGCGAGGCTGCCAAGCAGTCGGCCGACGTCGACGACCTGATCGCCCGCGGTGTCGATGTGCTCTTGCTGACACCACTCACTGCCGACGAGTTGACTCCGGCGGCTGAGCGGGCCTTGGCGGCGGGGATCCCCGTGATCACACTCGACCGGAGCGTCAACGCCGAGGTCACCCAGCACATCGGGGCCGACAACAAGCTGATCGGGCGGGCCGCGGCGCAGTATGTGGCCGAGACCCTGCTTGGCGGTGAGGGTGGCAAGGTGATCGAGATCCAAGGAGTGCTGGGCGCATCGGCCACGGTCGATCGCCACGACGAGTTCGTCGCCTGGCTGGAAGAGAACGCTCCCAATGTCGAGATCGTCGCCAGCCAAACCGGTGAGTACCGCCGCGAGCCGGCATTGGTGTTCATGAACGACATGCTCCAGCGGTTCGGCCCGGGCGAGTTCGACGTGGTCTACACGCACAACGACGAAATGGCTCTGGGTGCCGTGCTCGCCATGGAGCAGGCCGGCCGGCTCGACGAGGCGCACGTCGTCGGGATCGACGGCCAGAACGAGGCGATCGAGGCCATAGCGGAGGGCAAGATCGCCGCCACGTTCACCTATGACAACGCCGGTAAGGAAGCCTGCGAGTCGGCGGCGCGGCTTGTGGCCGGTGAGACCATCGACCCCGTATGGGTGCTGGACACCAACCAGATCGACGAGAACAACGCGGAGGAGTGGATCGGCAAGGGGTTCTGACCCGTCGAGACTCCTCGACAGAGGTAGAGGTGTGGCGAGGGCAGAGCCCGACTTGGTGGTCCGAGCCCTCGCCCACCATCCATCCCTCGTCGGCGCCGTTCCTGCCGTCGTCTCCTCCGAGACGCCGGCAGGCCGGCCCGGCTTCATCCTCCAACCGACAGCAGACAGGAGAACGGGCCCGCATGACGGTCGATCCAAATGACACCCCCCTGTTGATGGGTGTATCCCAGCCCGACCTCGTCCTGGCCATGGATCTCGGAGGCACAAAGTGCCACGGCGTGCTGGCCGCCGCCGACGGGACCGTCGTCGGCGAGGACCTCCGCGTTACCGGGATCGACGCCTACCAAACGATCCTCTCCTGCTACGAGCATCTGCAGGGCGTGGCGAAGGGACGGGACCAAAGGGTCCAGGCGGTGGCCATCGCGGTGCCGGCCATCGTCGAACCGGCCAGTGGCCGGGTCCATGGGGGACCCAATGTCGGCTGGAACGGATTCGACCTCGGCGCCAGGCTGGCGGCAGACGTCGAGCTACCGCTGGTGGTCGAGAACGACGCCCATCTCGCCGCGGTAGGTGAAGCACGACGCGGGGCCGCCCGGGGGGTGAGCGATTTCATCGTCGTCTCGGTGGGGACCGGAATCGGTGCGGCAGCCGTGGTCGGCGGAAGCCTGGTGACCGGACGACACAATGCCGCAGGCGAGATCGGTTCGATGGTTCTCGATCGTTCGTGGCTTGCCCAACCTCCGCCGGGGGGCCACGGCTGGTTCGAGAGTGTGGCCTCGGGTCCGGCCATCGCCGCCAGCGGTCCCGGCGCTCAGCCGGCAGATGGCTCGTCGCTCCGCCCCACTACTGAGTCGGTATTCAACGCAATGCGCGCCGGCGATCCGGCCTCGGTTGAGATAGTCGCCAGGTTCCTCGATCACCTGGCCATGGCCCTGATCGCCGTCACCGGAGTCCTCGATCCCGAATTGGTCGTGCTCGACGGTGGTGTCGGTCGCGAACTCACCTGGGTCGTGGACGACCTGGCGGAGCGAGTCGCCCGGCACGTACCGGTCACTCCCCAGATCGCCGTATCCCTGTTGACACCGACCGCCTCCCTGGTGGGCGCGACCATCGCAGCCGTCGAGGCTTCCCAGTCGAGGGCGGCGACCACCCATTTCGGGACCTTTGCTCGCTCTCTGATGCTCGCTGAACAGGAGGTCGTGGTCTGAGTAGCCAGATGTCGCTCGAGATCCGTGAGACACCGGCTGTGGTCGACCGTCTGATTGCCGAGGGTTGGGCTGCGGCCCGGCTGGCCGCGGCGGCCATCGTCGACAGCCGACCCACTTGGGTGTCGATTGCCGGCCGCGGGACTTCCGACCATGCAGCCGTCTACGCCCGGTACCTCCTAGAGATCACCTTAGGGGTGCCGGTGGGTCTGGCCGCCCCATCAGTGACCACCGTCTATAGGGCCGGCATCGACTGGAGTGGTGGCCTGGTGCTGGGTATCTCCCAATCGGGTCAGAGCCCCGACGTGGTCGCGGTCGTGGAGCGAGCCCGGAGTGGAGGAGCCCTCACCGTGGCTGTGACCAACGATCCCGGCTCTCCTCTCGCCGAGGCTGCCGAGTGGGTCCTTGAATGCCACGCCGCCCCCGAGAGGTCGGTGGCCGCCACCAAGACATATGTCGCCGAGCTGGTGGTCTTGGCCCAGCTCGCCGCTGCAGCTCGGCCCGGATCGGAGCTCTTCGTAGGCTTGAGACATCTCCCCGCCTCACTGGACACCGCCATCCGGCACTCCGCTCGCTGGTTGGCGGAAGGCACGCTCGTCGAAGCTGTTGCCGACGCCCAGCGAACCGTGGTGTATGCCAGGGGCTATAACCTGGCTACGGCGTTGGAGATTGCCCTGAAACTGCAAGAGACTGGGGGCGTGTCTGCTCACGGCTACTCGGCCGCAGACCTGGAACACGGTCCCATTGTGCTGGCCAGTTCCGGGGTGCCCGCCCTTGGCATACGATCGCTCGGCGAGGCGGGGCGCCGGGTCGACTCGGTGACCGACAGGATCGTCCGCCAGGGCGGCCAAACCTGGATGATCGGTGTAGATGATCCCGCCCTCGGGATGCAAGCTGGGGATACGGCCAACGTCAGGTCCCTGCTCCTGCCATCGACACTGCCCGAAGCTCTGACTCCGGTCGTTCTGGCGATCCCTGGTCAGCTTCTCGCAGAAGCCGTCGCCAGACAACGGGGGCTGGATCCGGACGCTCCCGCTGGGCTGAGCAAAATAACGATGACCCGATGACTGCCGAGAATGTCACTGTTGGAATGCCGGCTGCGGGGACCCGATGACCTCGTCGGGCGGTTTCACCACCGTGTTCGGGCGGAGTCTGGTGGAGGAGATGCCCGACTTCGTCCACAGTCCCTTTCTGGTGGTGACGATGGCCGATCTCTGGCCGAAGTTCGAACCGTCCTTGTCGAAGGGCCGAGGCGACGTCCATCTGGTGGATTCCCTCGACCTCGATGCCCTGGAGGCGGTGGCAGACCGGCTCGGCGGCTTCGAAAGCGTCATCGGGGTCGGTGGTGGCCAGGCGGTCGATGTCGCCAAGTTCTTCTCATGGAAGTGGCGGCGCCCATTGTTTCAGGTGCCGACCTCGATGACGGTGAACGCCCCGTTCGGTCACCGCGCCGGGCTCCGTGTCGGCGGGATCGTCCGATACCTGGGCTGGGCGGTTCCCGAGGCGGTGTACGTCGACCTCGATGTCATCCAGTCTGCCCCACCAGCCCTCAATCGGAGTGGTGTCGGGGACATCCTCTGTTACCACACGGCTCATTTCGACTGGAGGCTGGCCCACGATCTCGGTCGTGAGGAGTCCCGATGGCCTTATGACCCGACCCTGGTGGCCTCGGCTCGGGTCCGGCTCGACGAGGTGCTCCAACAACTCGACGAAATCCGGGATGTGACCGAGACCGGAATCCGCACTCTGATGCTCGCCCATCGGTGGGGTGGCGCCGCCTTCCACGACTCGGGATGGAATCCCCGCCACATCGAAGGTGTGGAGCACTTCTTCTTCTACAACCTGGAGCGAATCACCGGTCGACATTTCATCCACGGGCAGGTGGTGGGTCTGGGCATCTATCTGGGGTCACTGATGCAGGACAATCAGGCCGAAGAGATGCTTGGGGTCCTGAAAAGAGTAGGGGTGGACATACGGCCGGAAGCCATGGAGGTCACATGGGGCGATGTCGCTGAGGCGGTGCGCACACTGGAGGGATTCGTCCGGGAGGCGGGCCTCTGGTTCTCGGTCGCCGAGGCTCGGCCCGCGGACGCCTATCTGGTCGCCTCTGCCCGGGAGCACATCGAATCCGCATACGGCCCTTGGGAGGGAACATGAGAGCTGGACTGACATTGCCCCAGGGCTGCGACCGCGAGTACCTCGGCCTCGATGCGGGTGACGCCTGGCGGCGCACCCTGGAGATCGCCCGTGGAGCGGAGGAAGCCGGTTTCGAGTCGCTTTGGCTTTACGACCACTTCCAGGTGGATCCCCCACCTGAGGAGGCAATCGTCTTCGAGCCGTTCGTCGAGCTATCGGCCCTGGCCATGGCGACCTCGCGGGCGAAACTGGGCCATCTCGTCCTTGCGGCCGCCTACCGCCCTGCTGCTCTCACCGCCAAGATGATCTCCACCCTCGATGTGGTGAGTGGTGGTCGAGCCATCCTGGGAATTGGAGCCGGCTGGAAGGAGGACGAGTGGATCGCCTACGGGTACGGATTCCCCGATGCGCGCACCCGGCTCGCCATCCTGCGTGACCATCTCGAGGTCATCACCCGAATGCTCCAACCGGGGAGCGCAACCTACCAGGGAGACCATGCCCAGGTCGTCGAGGCGATCCACGAGCCGAAGAGCCTGCAGGATCGGATCCCGATAATGGTTGGTGGGAACGGACCGGAGGTGACTTGGCGGCTGGCGGCGAGGTTCGCCGACGAGCTGAACCTCGACGGATTGACGCCCGGCGAGGTGGCGTCGGCTCTCCCGGTGATCCACTCCCGTTGCGCCGAGGTTGGCAGGGACCCGTCGACTTTGGCGATCTCGGTACATCTATGGGGCAACGCCTCATCGGTCGCTCCGGGATCCGAGCGCGTGGAGCGATATCTGGCCTATGCCGAGTTGGGACTGAATCGGCTGATAGTCCAGGGTCACCCCGCGGTCAGAGACCCCTCTGCTCTGGAGGCTCTCGCAGAAGACTGTCGGGAAGCTGGGATGGTCGATCCGGTCGCCCGGTGAAGTCCCTGGCCCCATATGGAGGTTCGGCGGATCACCAGGTGGGGACGTAGGAGGTCAGGGTCTTCATGTAGTTGGCCCGCTCGAAGGCGCTGGGGTCCTCCACGGCGAGTTGGCTGAGACTTCCCCTGGCCTGATCGACCGAGGTGTATTCGTTCTCGTCGAGCCATCGGGCCACCCCGTCACGGACCTTGGTCAACTCACCGGGCCCGTGTCGGAGCAGGGCCGAGGCCATCATCGTCACATTGGCTCCGGCGAGAAGGGCCTTGACTGCGTCTTCGGGTTGGTGGATCCCGCTGGTGGCGGCCAGGTCGATTGCCACCCGCCCATGGATGATGGCGATCCAACGCAAGACCAGACGGAGCTCGCTGCTGGTGGACAGGACCAGGTTGGGCACCACACTCATCGATTCGAGATCGATGTCGGGTTGATAGAAGCGGTTGAACAGGACCAGACCGTCGGCTCCGGCGTCCCCGAGTCGATGGGCCATCGACGCCATCGCTGAGAAGTAGGGCCCGATCTTCACCGCCAAGGGGACGTCCACCGCCTTCCTCACCGTCTCGACCAGGTTGAGGTAGCCGGTCTCGATCTCGTCAGAGGTCTCGGCGATCCCCGCCGCCACCCGGTAGATGTTGAGCTCCAGGGCATCGATCCCGGCGTCGGCCAGCTCCCGGGCGTAATGGACCCAGCCTCCAGCGGAGACCCCGTTGAGACTCCCGATTACCGGGATCCCGGCTTCCTCCTTGGCCCGTCGAATCAGGTCCAGATATGCCTCGGTGCCGGAGTTGTATCCGTCGAGAGGGGGAAGGTACCCGGACGCCGCTTCACCGAACGCCCCGGCGCCGATCTCGGCCCCCTCGCTCATCGCGGTCAGGTCATGCTCGATCTGCTCCTCGAAGATGCTGAGCAGGACCACCGCCGGTGCCCCCGCCTCGACCAGGGCGAGGATGCGGTCGATGTCGCCGGTCAGGGGGGAGGCCGAGGGGACGATGGGATGGGCCAGCCTCAACCCCAGGTAGTTGGTGGACAGTTCAACGGTCACTCTTCGACCTCCGCGTATTCCGCAGTCCGGTGGATCTCGACCATCTGCTCGTAGAGGTTCCAGCGGTCGTCGATGTCACGCTGCGCTCGTGTCATCAGCTCCCGGGCCCGGTCGGGGTTGACCCGGGCGAGCATAGAGAACCGGGCCTCGGTCTCGGCCAGCTCGCGGAATGGGATGGTGGGTTTCCGGCTGTCGAGACGCAACCCGGGCTCGCCCTGCTCCTCCCGTGCCGGGTCGTAGCGGTACAGAGGCCAGTATCCCGACTCGCCCGCCATCTTCTGGTGATCGATCATGTCGGAGAGGTCGTAGCCGTGGGCGATGCACGGGCTGTAGGCGATGATCAGCGAGACCCCGGGGTGCTCCTCGGCTTCGGCGAAGGCCCGCACCGTCTGGGTGGGGTTGGCTCCCATCGCCACCTGGGCTACGTAGACGTCCCCGTATGACATGGCGATCTGCCCGAGGTCCTTTTTCCCGGTTGACTTCCCTCCGGCGGCGAACTTGGCGATGGCGCCACGTGCCGTCGCCTTCGAGGCCTGGCCGCCGGTGTTCGAGTAGACCTCGGTGTCGAGGACCAGGATGTTGATGTCCCTCCCCGAGGCGAGGACGTGGTCGAGACCTCCGAACCCGATGTCGTAGGCCCATCCGTCACCGCCGACGATCCAGACGCTGGTGGTGATCAGGGCATCGGCCACACCTTCGAGACGCCGGGGGAGTGGCCCCTCCAGCCCGGCGAGAACGTTCCGCAACTCCTCGACCTGGCGTCTCTGACGTTCGACCAGGCCATCGAGGTCGTCACGGTCGGTCTCTTCGGCGGTGTCGAGGATCCGTGTCGCCAGCTCACCAAGCTCGGGGGCGAGGGCGGTGACCAACAATAGGGCGTCGTCGCGTTGCGACTCGAGGGCGAGGCGCATGCCCAGTCCGAACTCGGCATTGTCCTCGAAGAGGCTGTTCGACCATGCCGGTCCCCGGCCCTGCCTGTTGGTGGTCCAGGGGGTGGTGGGTAGGTTCCCCCCGTAGATCGAAGAGCAGCCGGTGGCGTTGGCAACAATGACCCGGTCCCCGATCAGTTGGGTCACCAGCTTGAGATAGGGAGTCTCGCCGCAGCCGACACAAGCACTGGAGAACTCGAAGAGAGGCTCGAGGAACTGTGAGCCCTTGACCGTGCCCACCTTGACCAGCGACTTGTCCAGCTCGGGGATCTCGAGGAAGTAGCTGAAATTGCGTCTCTCCCGTTCGAGATGAGCGTCTTTGGGCCGCATGTTGATCGCCTTGTACTTGACCACCTCTTTCGACTTGGCGGGGCAGATGTCGACACAGATCCCGCATCCGGTGCAGTCGTCCGGCGCCACTTGGACCACCACCCGCATCCCCTCGAAGTCTTTGCCGGTGGGGTCCTTCCAGGCGAAGCCGTCGGGCACCTCGACAGCATTGTCGAACGCCTTGAGCCTGATGGCAGCGTGGGGGCAGGCCAGGGCGCAGCGGCCACAGTCGATGCACAGCGAAGGGTCCCAGATGGGTATCTCGGCGGCGAGAGAGCGTTTCTCCCACTTGGTGGTGCCGGTGGGGAAGGTGCCGTCGACAGGCAACGCCGACACCGGGAGAAACTCCCCCTGGTCGGCCATGATCATCGCGGTCACCCTTTTGACGAAGTCGGGAGCCACTTCGGGGAGAACCATCGGCGAACCGTTGGACTCGCTGACGCTTCCGGTAGCCACCCGGTAAAGCCCGGCAAGGGAACCTTCCAGGGCCTCGACGTTGCGTTTCACCACCGTCTCGCCTCGTTTCCCGTAGGTCTTTTCGATCTGGTGCCTCATCTCGGCTAGGGCCTGGTCGGTGGGGAGGAAGTCGGTGAGCTCGAAGAAGCAGGCCTGGAGGACGGTGTTGATCCTGTTACCCAGACCGGCAGCGAAGGCAATGGCCAGAGCGTCCACCGCCCACACCTCGAGGCCTTTGTCGGCGATGGTCCTCTGAGCGTTTGCCGGGATCCGGTCCCAGGTCTCCTCGGGTGGATACGGGCTGTTGATCAGCAGCTTGGCCCCCGGTGCCGCTCGGTCGAGGGCGTCGGTCTCTGCGACCAGTTGGAAGTGGTGGACGGCGACGAAGTCGGCTTGATCGATCAGGTAGGTCGAGGAGATCGGCTGGGGCGAGACACGGAGATGGGACACGGTCCGAGCTCCGGACTTCTTCGAGTCGTAGACGAAATAGCCCTGGGCGTGGAGAGGTGTCGACTCCCCGATGATCTTGACTGAGGCCTTGTTGGCGCTGACCGTGCCGTCGGAGCCGAGACCGTAGAACAGGGCCCGGGCCACCGCGGCGGGCTCGGACCACCACTCCCGGTCGTAGTCGATGGAGAGCCGGGTGACGTCGTCGACGATTCCCACAGTGGTGTGACGCCGCGGGTGGTCGCGTTCCAGCTCGGCGTAGACCCCGGCGACCATCGCCGGGGTGAGCTCCTTGGAGGACAGCCCGTACCGACACCCATAGACCTCGATGGCGCGCCCCTGTTCGGCGAGGGCTGCCACCACGTCGAGGTACAACGGCTCGCCGGGTGCCCCGGGCTCCTTGGTCCGGTCCATGACCATGATCCGACTCGTCGAACCGGGCATCGTTTCGGCGAACGCCTCGGCGTCGAAAGGCCGGTAGAGCTTGACCACGACCAGTCCCACCTTCTCACCTTCCTCGATGAGCTTGTCGACCGCCTCGGTGGCGGCCCCTGCCGCCGAGCCCATGAGGACGAGGACCTGGTCGGGATCAGGCGGCCCGTGGTACTCGAAGAGCTGGTGATGGCGTCCGGTGGCCTCGCCGACAAGTCGCATCGTCTCCACGACGACACTGGGAAGATCGTCGTAGAAGCGGTTGGCCGCCTCCCGGGCCTGGAAGAAGACGTCGGGGTTCTGGGCAGACCCCCGGAGCACCGGACGGTTGGGGTTGAGCGAGCGTCCCCGATGGGCGGCGATCAGGTCCTCGTCGACCAGGCTCCTCAGGATGTCGTCGCCGATCAGCTCGATCTTGGCCACCTCATGGGAAGTGCGGAAACCGTCGAAGAAGTGGAGGAAGGGAACTCTCGACTCCAGGGTGGCGAGATGGGCGACCAGGGCCAGATCCTGGGCTTCTTGAACCGAGCTCGAGGAGAGCATGGCGAAACCGGTCTGTCGTGCCGCCATCACATCGGAATGGTCACCGAAGATGGAAAGGGCGTGGGTGGCAACGGTACGTGCCGCCACATGGATCACCGCCGGGGTCAGCTCCTCGGCGATCTTGAACATGTTGGGGAGCATGAGGAGGAGACCCTGGGAGGAGGTGAAGGTGGTGGACAGGGCGCCGGTTTGGAGGGCGCCATGCAAGGTTCCGGCGGCACCCGCCTCGGACTGCATCTGGACCACCTGGGGAACGACACCCCACAGGTTGGGCTGGCCCTGGTGCGACCAGGTGTCGGCCAACTCCCCCATCGGCGAGGCCGGGGTGATCGGGTATATGGCGATGACCTCACTCAACCGGTGGGCGATGTGGGCCGCGGCCTCGTTCCCGTCGATGGTGGTGTACTGAGGCGAGGCAGAAGTCATCCGGAAAACCCTAGGTCAGGCCCATCCCTGACGATAGGGCCGATGGTCCTGCCCCCAGTGATTGGATCGTGGAAGCCCTGGTCGAGACGCTCCCAGACAACGGCCATCGGGTCCTCCAAATCGGTCATTCGGTTAGCCGCCCTTCGCCACGTAGGGTTGGTCGAAATGACACGGACCGCCGATCTCGACGATCCCTCTTCACCCAACGACAAAGAGGTGCTGACCCCGGCCACCCGTGCCGACTGGCGCCGTTGGCTTGCTTCGAATCACGACCGCCAGGGGGGTTTGTGGGTCGTCTACCGCAAGAAGTCGAGCAGCCTCGACGGCCCGGTTTACCCCGACTTGGTCGAAGAGGCTCTGTGCTTTGGATGGATCGACAGTCAGGCCCGGCGCGTCGATGACGATCGGGTGATGCAGTGGTTCTCCCCGCGTCGGAAAGGCGGGTTGTGGTCGGCGCTCAACAAGCAACGGATCGAGCGGCTGGTAGGTGATGGGCTTATGACGGAAGTCGGTCAGGCGACGATCGACGAGGCCAAGGCCGACGGCTCCTGGTCGCAGATCGATGAGGTCGACGCTCTGATAATTCCCCCTGATCTGGAAGCCGCCTTAGATGATGCTCCCGAGGCGAAGGCGGCGTTTCAGACCCTGAGCGAGTCGGCCAAGAAGCAGTACCTGTGGTCGATTCACAGCGCCAAGAGACCGGCTACTCGTGCCAACCGAATCGAAGAAGTCATCCGCCAGCTGGCATTGAGGGAGAACCTCGGCTAACCCAGCGGTCGTGCTCGAGAGCGGTGGGATGCTCCTCCCAACTCGGGAGTCTCCAGACCTCTACGCGAGCAGCAGTGGCGATACTCCCCATGAGGTGTGGTCGAAGGCACCACTTGATGGTTGGGGAACACCGATCTCTATGCCTACAACGTCGACGCCCCAGAGGGGTGGTTTGTGCATGCCGATTTGCTCAAACCGGACCGAGTAGGTCCCACCGGTTGCCAGAGATGTCGAGGAACACAGCGACCCGCCCGTAGTCCTCGGTGCGTGGTTCCGTTACGAATTCCACGCCGGCAGCCACCATCCGCTCGTACCTCGCTTCGAAGTCGTCGACTCGGAGGAAGAAGCCGACACGTCCAGCAACCTGGTTCCCGATCACGGATCCCTGATGGTCGCCGTCTGCGCGGGCAAGCAGGACGCCGGTCTCTGCTCCCCGAGGCCGCACGACGACCCATCGCTTTGGTCGACCATCGTTGGTGAGCGACGGGGAATCGTCCATCAGTTCGAAACCGAGGAGACCCACGAAGAACTCAATGGCGGGGTCATAGTCGTCCACAACGATGGTGACCATCTCCAAGAACGGCATCGGAGGAGTGTGCCATTCGGGTAGCGGTCACTGGGCATGACACAAGGGCGCAGTAACAGATGTCCTTCCTGACATTGGAGCAGTCGCCCCAGGGGTCAGCTCACTGACTCGTCGGGGGGCCCGCACACATCAAGCGGCCGGACCGAGATCCAGGGTGCCCGTCACGGCGCAGAACGGGCGATCTGGTGCGAGCTGATCAGCATCTATATCTCGGCCAGGATCACCTGATGACGCTCATCACCGCTCTCGATTTCGTCATGGACGATCCGAAACCCGGCTGCCTCAATCAAGGGCCTGTTCTTCTCCGGGCCATAGTGACTCCACCACATGGGAGCGCCGAAGAAGTCCTGTTCTCCCTCCCATTCGCTGGCACCCATCGTCATGAGCAGGAAACCGCCCTGGGGAAGGAAGGAAGCGAAGGTCCGGATCGTCTCGGCGTGCGACTCTCGGGGTGTGTGGAAAATCGCGTAGAAAGAGACGACCGCGTCAACCTGGAACTCGCCCGCACGAAGGTCTTGCATGTCGCGAGTTTCGAATCTCCCGCCCGGCACGTTCCTCACCGCGAGCTCGATCTGGCTCGGTGATACATCCACGCCAATCACCTGGTGACCATTCTCCGTGAGATACGAATCGACAGGAATGCCAGCCCCACAGCCCACATCCAGAATCCAAGACCCCGGTTCCAGCCGACCGAGTAGACGGTCCAAATGCGGAATAGGCTGCCACTTATCGCGCGCCTTCAAATACAGGTCGGCTATTTGGTCATACCCATCGCGAACCCGGTCCCCGTGCTGTCGTTGATTCACAATCAGGACACTAAGACGGGTTAGTGCGGTCTCATGCGATCGGCCACTAGAAGTCGATTCGCATCAAGTCGCGGTCTCGAGGAGCCATCGCGTTCGATTATTGCGCGAAACCCTGACGACCTCTGTCCGGTGTCTCGGGCAGGGGTGGTTCAAGGACCCTTGTCAGCTCGGCATCCGCCGCGAGGCTCGACTCTTTGGCGGCCATCAGATCGGGTCTCATAACCCCTGGCCAAGCGCAGCGGTCAGGGTGTCGCCTATAGGATTGCCACGGTCGCCAGTCTGCACGTCTTCGCATGGGACAACCGGCACGCCTCCAGTCTGCAGCTAGCGCATAATGCCGGTTCTGCGTGGATGTTCAGGACGGTTTCGGCCTTCGGTGACGCGCGTTATGCGTTGGCTATCGATGCCCTGCGTCGACGTGTGCCCAAGCGCTGCGCTTGTTCCAATTGGGCAGCGCTCGTGCCAGTCTTGGTGGTCCAAGTACCTGGATGCGCCCGGCTCGAATCGCGTCGGTCCACTCGATTCGGCCCAGGTGCCATTCGGCCAGGGCCTTGGACTCGGCGGTGACGACGAGGTCTTCTTCGAATCCAGGATGGCTTCGGCAGACTTCAGAGTTATCGCCGTCGAAGATGATCCACGCCTGACCGGTCTTTTTAGGCTCGTCGGGCAGATCGAACCGGACGACGACCCTTTGGCTGGGAAGGCGGTCAGTTGCTAGGTACCAATTGCACCATGAGTTGAGCACGACTCCGGGGTTGACATGTTGAGGCCCCAGATCCAGCCAGCGCTCGCCCCACATCCCTATGGAGACGATCACGTCCTGGAGGTCTTCCCCGGCTTCGGTTAGGTGATAGACCGAGCCGTTGCCGGAGGGATTTGGCCTGATCTCTACGACTCCCGCTTTCTCCAGTTCACGGAGTCGGCCGGTAAGTAGAGTCCGGGAGATCCCGGGCGCGTCTTCGAGGATCTCCGTGAACGTGGTGGAACCGTTGAGCAGGTTACGGATGATGATCGGTGTCCACCGCTCGGCCAGAACCTCAGTGGCCCTGGCTATGGGGCAGTACTGGCCGTAGGTTCTCACAAGGCAACTTTCTATACGCGTCCCACTTGACGCTAGTCCATTTTCTGTTCTGGACCCGGAGTCGATTGACCGGCATGATCGAATCAGCGTCCAACTGAAGAGGACTCATGTCGACACAGACAAGGAGTGGGCAAGAAAGCATGTCAACCAACGTTTTTCGGACCGTCGAAACGGACTTCTGGCGCAGCTACGGCCTGAAACCTCAAGAGCACTTCGTCAGCCTGGAGTCGACCAATACTCGGCTCAGAGTCCAAGAGGTCGGTGAGGGGCACCCAGTGATATTCGTCCACGGCACTGGCGGATCGGGGACCTACTTCGCGCCGTTAATTGGCCAACTCGAGGGTTTTCGTTGCTTGGTCCTTGACCGACCGGGATGGGGACTCAGCGACGCCGTCGACTACACCGGACGTGACTACGGCCAACTAGTCGTAGAGATCCTTCAAAAGGTTCTCAAGGAGTTCGATGTCGACAGGGCACATGGCGTTGGCGGATCGATCGGGGATGCTTGGGTGCTTCGTCTTGCCCAGATCGACTCCTCTCCAGTGGACCGGATGGTTTGGCTGGGATCAACCGCTCTGGATGAACTCGGTGTCCCCCGGTTTATCAAACTTCTCGCCTCTCCGCTTGGTCGAGTACTGGCTCGCCTCGGGGAAAGAGAATGGGTCATGCGCAAACAGCTACCCGCAATAGGACACGGAAGCACAATGGAATCTGGGGCGATGGACAAATACATCCGTTGGCGAGCCGCTGAGGCGAAAGAAGCCCACTTTCTACGTCACGAACGCGCCATGGTCCAGGCCATGCAACACAAGGGAGAGTGGGTCCCGGGCATCGCGGTAACTGATTCTGATCTCAGACAGACCTCACAACCAACACTGCTCGTCTACGGCACACACGATCCATTAGGCACCGTCGAGCTCTGGCAGCGCAAGATCGACCTGATGCAACACGGACGTGTCGAAGTCATCGACGGCAGTGGGCACCTTCCCTGGTACGACGACGCCCAAGGCGTGGCCAGGATGGTCCAGGAGTTCTTGAAGGAATAGTTGAGCTCAAACCGTTTCTGCACGCGCCCGACGCCTATCAGCTCCGCTGGACCGCACTAGATCATCAGTTCTGAGCGGGATAACGACCATTTAAGAATGTGCGCGCTAGCGGCACCTATTCGCTCCCTCGGTCGGCCAGCAATGCAGGCCAGTTATCGAGCGATGGATCTCTGCCTGCAGCCGACACCCATATTTCCACCGGCAGCTCTGAACACTCTAACCCTCGAGCTCTCCCTCGTTCCTCAGGCGGTTGGTCTCCATCTGATATGCGGA